>NZ_JAUBSA010000059.1:0-43171 GCF_036702115.1 Microcoleus sp. LAD1_D5
AGTCGGGTCGCAGAAAGAGGAAGCCCAAACAGTGATGTTTGGAATCACCGTGGCTTTAGCGGGCGTGAGAATGTCAACACAATATTAGTTAGATGCTCTAATTGGGCATCTGAGCTTTGTTTGAACTAGCCTGCAATTGATAGCTGCCGGTCAGTCAAGATCGATTTGAGTGAGCCCTCCATGCTCATCATCTTCGATTATTCCCACGCCCCCAGGCCAAGCAGTTAACTTGTCTTTTGAAGCTTCGTCATTTTGGCGGAATTCGTGCTGCGGTGGCTTGATTATTTTGCCCGGTTGATTCGTTGCACCCACCCGAATCCTGATTTTTGGCCCGGAATTGCCCAAGCGAACTGTCATCCCGTCCACAACTGACACCTGAGCGATCGGTCTATCATTTACATAAGTGCCGTTAGCACCAAAATTAATAATTTCCCAGCCATTGACGTGATTCCACAGCTCTACGTGGTGGCGGGAAACTACAGCGCTGTAAATAATTACATCATTGTCGTTCGATCGACCGATCCGAACCACCGATTCGGATTCAAAACACCAACTTTGAACCGGGACAGACTGGATAGGATGTAACAGAGTTAAGGTAATCACTGATGTTTTGACACTCCACCGCCAGACAGAAACGGGGATACTTCTAGAGAGATTTTTTGGGAGAAAACTACAAAAAATTTGATTTTTAAAGGCGTCGTCAGTGGGCCACTATTCCCTCGCTCTGCCGTAAAAGTCGAACTTTTGGCTGCTTGAGGCATTTGAACCAACTTTTGAGGGTTAGCTTTTGGCGCAGGCGCCAATTTTTGCTGTCCTCGGTAACAACCAAACACGATGTTATTAATCGGGTGAACTTCCCCATCATTGACAGAGGTCTCAACCGCTTGATTAATTAGATCTCGGATGGAGCGATTGCGCCGGTGGCTGAGTCGCTCCATTCCATGCGCCAAATAACCATTTTCCCGCTGACCAACGAGAGCATTTAACTCAGACCCACGTTGGTTGCACCGCTGATTCGAGTTCTCTATCGGGCGACAGTCAACGATCGACGAATCGCTGTTCGTGGAGACAGAAGTTAACCGATTATTAATCCTGGGGTCTCTAGATAAAATACTTGTTGGTTGTATCTGAGATGTTGCACCATTCTGAATCAGTCTTTTATGAACAGGCAAGATGCCTGTTCCACAAGAAAATTCACTCTTTGTGGAACAGGCATCTTGCCTGTTCTTGAGAATGGTGCAAGATGTGAGTTGTATCAAACAGCATAGGTCTTTTTGAGTTGCTAACATTTTCCTTATTGATGCGATACCTTTAAAATACAATGCTTTGAGCAGCACTTGAATTTAGAGCGACAACGCCTCAATCTCTCACATGGAAAATACAGATCGACCTTCCTCGCGCGCGACCCCCAAATGCGATCGGCAATCAGTCGCAGGGCGAGCGGGAAGGCCAAACTTCAGCTCAAATCTGAGTCGGGCGGCTCCGGGTTCGGCCCTGGCGGGACAGATTCTTGCCTTTGCCGCTTCAACTCTGCAACTTTTTCTTGAGCTACATCCCTGACTTCGAGAGCTTTATCTTGGAATTTTTCCGCCAAACTTTGAGCGCCCCGCTTCACACCTGCCACATTTTTGAGAGTTCTGTCGAAATCTTCATGTAAAAACTCTGCTACCAGACCGACTTTTTTGTGCAGTCCCTCCGCGTACTGGACTGGCTCCGATACAGCAGCTTCAGAGACGATCGCCCGCTTGCTGCCGATGGTCGAAATAGCTGCCACAGGTAACAAGTAAATGTCGTCTAAAACACCGCGCCAGCCGCTCGATTTAAATAGGTAGTGGGTGACTGAACCCGTGCGGACATCGAATAGGTAGTCAACCACTGCACCTGCCTGATTCCCAGCGTCCGTGAGCACCTCAAGCCCGATCGGACAAACAGCTTGTTCCGGCTGATGCAGTTCCGGCAGTTCCGGGTTAATGGTGACAAAAACATTTTCCCCCACCGTATCTACTTGCGCCCAAGCGAACCAAGTTTTTTTGCTGCCCAAAAGTCCCGACTTGCAAGTAAAGCCTATCGCCCGCTGGGAGTGAGCATCGAGCCAAACCCGATCTACCCTACCGACCTCTTCCGCCGTTCGACGGTCGATCGTGCGCCGATTGAGCAGTTCGCTGCGCCTAACAATTTGTGGTGATGTACTCATAAATAAACTCCTGAGTGCCGCCTTTGAAAAATGTCGATCGTCCAAAGAAGCCGATTTAATATTCTTCTTCCGAATAATGGCGATTATTATCTGCCTCGGTTAACTCCTCCTCTTCCCTGGAAGTGCCAACTTCTTTTTGGTCGGGAACAGGAATCGTGCTAATGTGCACGCCGCCCGAGGGAGCGTTAATTTCCTTAGCCTCCCTGGGCTTGACGCTAAGAAGTCCTAACTGGACTGAGGACGGATTCGGGCCTACGTTGATTTGAATTTTCGGCCCTGAGCGAGCCAAGTGAACGATCAGACCGTCCACAATGGGAACCTTAGCGATCGGCTTACCATCGAGGTAAGTGCCGTTGGTACCTAAATTGATCAGTTCCCAAGTTATGCCGCTGCGCCGCAATTCGATGTGGCGACGAGAAACCACAGCGCTAAAAAGAACGACGTGGTTTTCAGTCGAGCGCCCGATCCGGACGACCTGCTCGTCTTCAAAGATCCAACTGCGGACGGGTATAGACTGGAGTGGATGTAGCAAGGTCAGCTTAATCACATTGGCAGCATTGAGTTTTGGTAGAGCGCCTTAAGATGCGATTTTAGATTTTAGACTTTCGATCGCCCAATCCAAACTCGATCTAAGAGATTTGAAATAAAAACGTAACCAGGTCTCCTTTGCCCAGAGAGATGCGGTCTCCCGGTCGCAACCGATGGCGGTTTCCCTTGGGTAGCGGAGTATTGTTGACGTAAGTGCCGTTGGAACTGCCTACATCTTCTAGGTAGCAAGCATCTCCCTCCACCCGGAGATTTGCGTGTACCCGAGAAACTATCTCAGAATTAGCAAATCCCGAAACATCAATATCCGGCGGCACTAAGTCATTTGGCTTGCCTATGTGAACCACAGCCAGACTGTGAGGCAATTCCATCGGCGTATTTGTCTGAACGTGTAGCAGGCGCGCCGACTGCTGTTGCAGTTGAGTTTTAGCTACACTTGGTGGCTGTGGGCCCGGAACCGGAGGAGAGATAGTTACTGGTGTTGCCACCGATTCAGTTGTAACAGGAACCGAGGGCGAAGGCGGGGGATCTGGAATCGTCGGAATGCTGGCAGGAGTTTTTTCCAAGTTAAGCCCCTTATTCAGGGTAACTAGAGGTTCCATTGCCATCAGGGGATCGGGTGGCAATAAATCCGGCGCCGGTGAGGATACCACTGTGGGGCCTACAGGCGAGGGGGACGGTACTGTCACCTCAACTTCTGGAACTATGGAACCCGGACGCAAGTTAAAGCCACACTGGCCGCAAAATGCTGCATCTGTCTGAACTGCTGCACCGCAGTTCGAGCAACTTGCGGTAACAGGTAAAGGCGTGTAGCAAGCCTCACACTGGCTGGCCCCGTCGGGGTTCTGGTGATTGCAATTGGGACAGACAATCATCGATTTCTCCTTGCTATCGGCCAGATTTTCAAATCAGCCTCATAAAAATACTCGTGTATATGGTCAAATTTTAACTTTAACCGCCACAATTCTTATATTGCTTCGCTAATACTAGCAACTGAGCTGACGCCGTGACGTTAGCTGTGATGGGCAAGATTGAGTTAGTGATAATGCTGAGTGTGTTGGCACGCTTGCGGCTCTGTCGGCTATTTTACTGCTTCGCCAGCCGCGGCATCGAGCAGCCACCAAAGTTGGCCCTCTGGTTGAACGAGTCTGGCTGGATAAGTCATTTCGTCGGCTGCAGGGGCAAAAATTTGAGCAAGGGCGGGTTGTTTGCTGGCTCCTGTGACCATGAAGATGACGCACCGGGCCCGGTTGATTAAGGGGACTGTAAAGGTAATGCGGGGTTGACCGTCTTTGTTGCCGACAGTTACTAGGGCATCCCGGACTTCCAAGGCTGCTGTGCCGGGAAATAGAGAGGCGGTGTGGGCGTCGTCTCCTATGCCCAATAAAATGATGTCGAAGGCAGGAAACTCGCCCTCGGATACTTTGAAGAACTGCTGCAATTCGGTTTGGTGCGCTGCAGCGTCGGCTGCGGGGTCGCCGGCGCCTGTGGGCATGGGGTGGATGTTGCTGGCGGGGATATTCACTCGATCAAGCCACGCGAGGCGCGCCATTTTTTGATTACTGTCTGGGTGTTCTGGGGGAACGTAGCGTTCGTCGCCCCAGAAAACGTGAATTTTGTCCCAAGGCAGGTCTTGGACACAGAGCGCTCTGTAGAGGGGTTCGGGTGTGCTTCCGCCCGCTGCGGCGATCGTACAAATTCCGCGTTCCGCTATGGATTCCGAGATTTTCGACAGCACAATCTCCAGCGATCGATCTATTAGTTGTTCCCGATTTGCTAATACTTCAACTACTTTTTTCATTAATTTCCTCTCAACTTTCCTTGGGTGTTATTCTCAGCAATTGCCAATTTTACCTTGACATTTTGGTTTGAGGTCGATCGGCTGACAGATCCGGCAGACCGGGCACAGCATCCCATAAAATTTTATCATCTTATGCCCCTTGATTTAAGGCAAGCAAGACATATTTCTACCAGTGCTTTATGGATTTTCACCTGTTGCATTGAGCTTTCGCAACTTTCAATCAAAAGTTCGATCGTACTGGGAGCATCTCTACATAAAGTAAAAAGCGTTTTTTGGGAGTGCGATCGTCCCGAACCGCAAAGTCTCTAAATATAGCGAGCCGGACGATCGCACACCGACAGTAAAAGCCAAACCGAGATGCTCCCGATCGCACTTACTCCGGCATAGCAAAAATAATCAAGATCGATGTGGTAGACTAGGAAAAATAGTTTTAAATCCGCACGATCGGATGGAAGCAAAACTATGTCAATTTTTAAGCGATTTCCTACATCTGTCCGCTATCTGATAGCGCGGTTGCGCCACTGGACCCAACCGGCGGTTTGGGCTCCCCTAGCCGTGCTCTGTGCAGGGGGGTTATTTATCTGGGAGGTCTCTGTAAACCCAGAAAGGTTGAGCATAGATGGCGAAGAAGAAGTAGCCACAAACAATCCAGCTTCGCTATCGGGACTATCTGCTGAAGATACCGCCATTGCGGCTGAAATCGACAGCTCACCAGTGCTAGTCAATCAGTTTAATGGCTCTACTGCTTCTGAACTGAACTTGTTAAATTCATCAGTAGTAAAAAGCCAAGGTTTATTCGACGAACTTCGAGATCGGGGCTTAGAAACTCCTCAGCCATCTTCCGCCCCCAAGGGAGTAGGAAGCAGCGGATTTTTCCCCTTGCCAAATTTAGCAACTCCTGCTGTCGAGGCCGGAAACAATAACCCCCAAAATTCCAGCTTACCAAGTTCAAACGCCACATCAGCATTGAGTTTATCTGGCAGTGGCAGACTGACTTCCGGGATAAAAACGATGATCAAGCCTGAGTCTGGGGGTACAGCAACAGCAACTTTATCGCAGGCGTCGAGTGATGCTAATTCAGATAAACAAAACGAAAATTCTCTGCCTTTGAGTCCGCTGCAAGCAGCTATGAAAAAATACGTCGTTGCTAACACTTCGGCAACGGTAGCGGAGGCTGAGAAAACTGCAGACTCGGCTAGATTGCTCGATCGACCTGCTTCCGATCCGGCAGCAGTAAATGCGACAAATTTGCTCCCAACGACCGCTAAAGCTCAAGCTGGAGCAAATCCTGTGAATGTTCCCACAGCACTTCCCCCACTTGTGGCTCCGACAACTGCTGTGAGCAAGGAATCTCAAGAATTCTTAAACCCCACAGCTACAGTCCCTGAACCCTTGGCTGGATTAAATTCCCGAGTACCGAGCCTCCCCGAAATTAATGCAGGCGCTCCAACGGTGGCTTTGCCGAAAAATCCCTACCAAACTAATTTATCTGGCTCAGGCTTCGCACCTGAAGTTCAACCTGCGGCACTTCCAGTAGCCATACCTTCGCCAACACCTCTACTTCCAAATGTCGGTCAATCTCCCTTTGGGAGTGGGATTGGGGGAAGCAAGATAATTAGCCCTCAATTCTCTCCCAATTCAGCGAATTCTCAATTTCAAACACCTCCACCGAGTCAGCTTAATTTGCCACAGCAGCCTAACTTTGGAGTTGTTCCCCAAAACACAAATCAGGGCGTGCAGCCCATTCAACCTCAAACTTTTGCTACACCCCGCTCCCTGGCTCCAGGACGCTACATTGGCGGTGGCGAAATCAATACTTTTTCTAATCCTTAAATGAAGGAAGTTCGGCCCCGAAAACGATATTATCAATTCCCCATACTTCGGCTACGCGGTTGCTGCCCTTCGACTTGGGTTCTCCTGAGCGGAGTCGAAGGACTTGCCTAGCCGAAGGGAAGAGAGCCGAAGGCAGTCGAAGGGCTGTACAAGTTCCCAATTACCCATTCCCAATGTTAGTGGTAAAACTTACCTAGCGGCTGCCCGCACCAACAACAATCCCCCGATACCCAAGCCAAACATTATCGGCAGCCAAGCCGACAGAATCGGAGTCAAAACAGCTTTCACGCCCATAGAACTGGTGATGAAAGAAAATACGTAGTAAGTAAAAATCACAACTACGCTAATACCAAAACTCGTTCCTCGGCCGGAGCGGCGCGGTTGAGTTCCCAAAGCGGCTCCCACTAAACCAAATACCATGCACACGAAAGGAAAAGCATATTTTTCTTGAATTCGCACCTTTAATTTGCGAATTTGCGGTTCGTCGCCACTGTTTTTAAGGATATCCAAACGCTCTAAAGCTTGGGCAATGTTCATTTCCTTGAAATCCCGCGCTCTAGCAGCTAAATCTAAGGGCGTGCGGGGGAGTTGCAATTGCTGGTGTTGAAACCTAACTATATTGCGGTAAGAGCCATCCGGAGCTACTATATAAGCGGTTCCGTTGAAAAAATCCCAGGTATTTTCTGAGGGATTCCAAGTAGCGGATTCTGAAGAAACGATTTGATTGAGGCCTGGGGTGGAGCGATCGATAATTGTTAAACCTTTCATTTGTTGGCCGTCAAATTGTTCTGCATAAAAAAAGCGGGCGAGGATTTCGTCGCCGCCTTTTTCTGGTTTGCGAAATTCTGTGTAGATAATATTTCTATCTTGAAATATCGGTTTTTCTCGCTTCAGGGCTCTGTCTAAAGTCAGAGTAGCTCTGTAGCTGGCGGCGGGTACGACTAACTCTTGCAAAGCAAAGGTGAAGCCGGCAACAATTAAACTCATAATCACTGCAGGCAGTATCAATCGGTAAACGCTAACTCCGCAACTGCGGAGGGCGATGAGTTCGCTGTCGCTGGACATTCGGCTGTAGGCCATTAAGGTTGCTAGCAGCATTGACATGGGGAAAGCCAATACTACGAAGTAGGGAATTTGCAGGAGAAAAATTTCTATGGCGGCGCTGTAGGGGAGGCCGGATTCTGTTACTCTGCGGACTAATTCAAATAAGGCTCCAACTGTGACGGCGACGGATGTAAAGAGTCCGACGCCAAAGAGAAATGGGCCGATTAGTTCTTTGGTAATGTACCAGTCCATTACTGAAATTCTCGGCAGCCAGTTGATGGGATTCAAAGAATTGGATATTGCTATTTTCATAGTTGCGCGTTCTCGCCGATTGCTCCTCAATTTAAAATCTAAAATTCTGCGGTTTGCCGAGTGCCTTCAAAAGACTATCGCACGAAGCTGTCGCCCAAGTAATACTGCCGCACTAAAGGGTTGCTGTAGAGTTCTTCTTCAGCCCCGGAGGCTAAAATTTGGCCGTCTCGCATGATGTAGGCTCGATCGGTAATTTCGAGGGTTTCTCGGACGTTGTGATCTGTGATGAGGATGCCGATTTTGCGATCGCGCAGTTTAGCAATAATGGTTTGAATTTCGTCTACGGCGATCGGATCGACGCCTGCAAACGGTTCGTCTAAAAATAGGAACATGGGCCCGTCTCGCCCTGCAGCTAAGGCTCTGGCTAGTTCAGTCCGCCGCCTTTCTCCCCCCGATATTTGAATTCCCAAACTGGATGCTATTTTTTCTAAGCGAAATTCTTGCAATAGGAAATCGACTCGCTCGCGCCATTCCCAGCGCGGCACTTGAGTTTGTTCTAAAACTAACAAAATGTTGTCCCGCACGCTCATGTTTCGGAAAATGCTTGCTTCTTGAGCGAGATAGCCAATTCCCAAATGCGCTCGCTGGTGCATCGCCAATTTAGTGATGTCTAAATCGTTTAGCCAAACGGTGCCTTGATTGGGTTTTTCTAATCCGGTTGCTATGTAAAATGTTGTGGTTTTGCCGGCACCGTTTGGGCCTAGCAATCCTACGATTTCTCCTTGGGCTACTGACAGGTTGACGCGACTGACTACATTGCGCTTTCCGTAGGATTTGTGAATATTTTCGAGTACAATTTTCATTTTCGCTCCCGGCAACCTCTACAAGCTAAATTTCAGACTGCTGCTTTGTGCGATCGAGTCTCTAATTTAAATTTTACCTTTTCAAGTTTGTGAGTTTTATAAGGACGAAATTTCGCATCTATCCCAAGTAGTATGTTTTGGCTGAGGCGAAATTTCGCTGCTGCGAGCCACTGTTACCGGGGGGCTGTAGTTGGACGTGGGGAGCCAACTGCATTTTGGGCGGCCGCATCTTGTTCGGGGGCAACCAGATAGACAGATTCTACCTGTCCTGGGTTGTCTGGCAGGGCAATAAACCGCCCTTCGTCGATGAGGTATGTTATGGTTTCGCCGCGCAGGCTGTTGCCCTGCTGCAATACGTAAACATCTCCGCTGAGAATGATCCGGCGCTCGCGGCTGAAGTATTGAGCTTGAGCTGCGGTTGCTTGTATTTGGCGGGCTGGATAGTTGATTTGGACGTTGCCGCGGGCTGTCACGATGCCGGTTTTGGAGTCGGCTTCTTGAATGTCCGATCGCACACTGAGAGTGCGGGGCGGGGCGACTTGCGGGTAGGTGGGAGAGGCGATCGCGCCTGCCAGAGTGAGGGGCAACAGCAGCGATAATCCTTTGAATATTCGCGAATTAAGTAGTTTAGCGGAGAGCATCATAAGCTTGGAGCCTCAATATTTGTGAAATTGCTGAAGGGCATTATCTCCAGTTAGATATTTTATCTTAACGGCCAGAAAGATTCCCGTGAGGTCGATCGATTGACCCGATAGTCTCAACCAATTATCCTAGCAAGACAACAGCGAATTTAATTGGTTATTTTGCTGAGTGGCTACGACTGTCTTAACCGCGAACGGGCAAGATACTCGTTCCACAGTAAATTAATCTGCTTGGGCAGCCGGCAAGAAAGCCACCCCTCCTCTGTGTAGGGGCCAAGTATACTGCACCCTAATACAAACATTTATTTAACTTTTTGGTACTTTGATAATTTGCGGCAATTGCAAGCCTGCAACTTCTTTACCTGCGAACAACGGTTGAAATTTAGCTACTTCTTCCGGGCCAGCTTGTTGCAAAGCGCTCAAAAGTTTAGCACTTTGTCCGAGCAACTCTTCAAGGGCAATTCCGGCATAACTCGGCTGATAATAACTGATCCGATTTATTCCTTCTCCCAGCAAGATTACCGCACCGCGCCAGTTTTGATTTCCTAAGTGATAAAGTGCTACCGCAATTTGCAATATTCCCTGATAAAATCTTTTTTCCGGGTCGCCGGCTTCCATCCACAATGCCTCGAAAGTATCGTGAGAAGCGTAAAATTCTTGGCTGTTAAACTGTTCAATACCTTGCCAAAATTCGAGCGGAATTTCCTCTATCATTCGATTGGAGATTAGGGATTTTCGATTGCGGATGTGTGTTTGAGTAGGCGGCGATCGATTTTTTTTTATAGCTCAGTCTTAAAAATAGGAAAAATAACGACCTGTTTTCAAAACTACTGCCATTTAACGACCGCCTACTTAACCGATTACATAGTCTCTCTGACAGATTGAATCTGATCCATTCCTATTTCCTGATTAGTTCCAGCGAAATCGTTGTCTGGCGTCAAAAATAACATACAGTGACACTCTTTACGCTCGCGCATGGGAATGCAGGGACAGTTCCAGTAGGCGGCTTTTACTTCGGCTTCTTTATCTTCGTAATGGCGACAAGGGCATAAGGGAGCGCCTAGTTCATCCTTGTGTTTTGCTAGTCCTTCTATGACGACAGCAGTGACAGAAGGCTCGGAACAAAAGTAAGTTCCGGTGCGCTTGGCGTAGGTTTCGGAGAAATTCTTCATCGCCTCCAAAGTTTTTTCGTTGGAGAGTTTAGATTTTTCTGTTGTGTTCATAGTTTAGGATCGGAGTTGAGGATGCTACGAGCTTTTGACAATTGTAGCGCAGAATGTGATTTTAAACACTGGTATATTTCTGTTTAGTTACAAGGAAGAAAACCTTGACAAAGATTGAGTTTTAGGTTGTTGGTTTTTTAGTGGTTTTTGTCTATCCCGGAGGGTGCGGGAAACTTGTGGCAGAGCGGGTTGTTGGAGCTGCCAAAAGACTTGGGCGATCGATCGCCCTCAACAATCATCCCCCAAAGGGGATAAAAATCGGATAAGATAGCACGGCGCTCTTTCTGTGACGGCTATAGGCACGGCATCTGATGGCAACTTCCCCGAACCGCACCGGCACCCGCGATCGAAAATCTCCTCCTTCTGGGCTGATTTGGCCGGCTGACACCGAGTTAGTCGGATTAGTGTTTGAATTGACTCCCCGCGCTGCTAGCTATCTGTACGCGCAGTATGCTATAGGTTTGCACGCTTGGTTTTTAGGTCAAGTACACCAAACTGACCCGGATTTATCGCAACTTTTGCACGATGAACAGTCAGAAAAAGCCTTTACTATTTCGGGATTGGAAGGTGATTTGCTCCCTGGCGGCAAAGAATTTCAGCTTTTGGGCGATCGAATTTATCGCTGGTACGTAACAGGACTTTCAAAGCCAGTAGTGCAGTGGCTGAGTCAGTGGCTGCAAAATTTGCCCCAAGAAATAGATTTGCGAAATGCTCCGCTGCTAATTCGCTCTTGGGATATTGCTTTTGCTCCCACAACTTACCAGCAATTATTAACAGCAGAACGCCCATTGTCGCCAACTATCAAACTTAGTTTTGTGACTCCTACAAGCTTTCGTAGCAAAGGCCATCACTTCCCTTTGCCAGTTCCCGAAAATGTTTTTCACAGCTATTTGCGCCGCTGGAATAACTTTTCGGGGGTAAATTTTGACCAAGCAGAATTTTTGAATTGGATTGATGAAAATGCAATTATTAGCCGCCACAAATTGGAGTCGCAAAAGGTAGCGGCGGGCAAAAAAGGCATGGTAACGGGATTCACTGGGGCTGTGGAATTTGGGCTAGGGCGATCGGCTCACAATCGTCCTGATTTTGTACAATTATTTTATGCTTTGGGGCGGTTAGCGCCTTACTGCGGCACTGGCCACAAAACAACTTTTGGATTGGGACAAACGCGAGCACAATGGTTGACAGAATCGCTACCTGAAGTGTCGATACAAAGCGTATTGGCGGCGCGAATAGATGAATTGACACAGAAGTTTATGGCGCACAGAAAGCGTACAGGCGGAAATCGGGCTGCTGAGGTTGCTGAAACTTGGGCGACGATTTTGGCGCGCCGGGAGTTCGGGGAATCTTTGTTTAATATTGCTGCTGATTTGGAAATGCCTTATGAAACTGTGAAAACTTACGTGAAGTTGGCAAGAAGGGTTTTGAAAGTGGAGGATTAGCGCGAATTTGTTGACTGTTGACTGTTGACTGCTGACTAATGACTTTTAGTGAATAGATATATGTCGTCTCGCTGATATTTTAGTTGAAATTGAGGGGTGTTTTTTAGTTGAGTTACTAGGTTTTCAACAAAATCTCGATCGCTCATCCAGCCAGGATATCTGAGGTTCAGCAATACATAATCAAATTCTGCGAGATTTGCAGGTGGCGCGTTAGCGTGAGTTAATCTTACTACAGGGCGGTGCGCTAGGTGCGGAGCAATCTGAGAAGTTGTTAAAACACTGCCTTTGGTTTCAACAAGAGAAATTGCCTCTCTGGTAGCGGGCAAAGTGTCGATCCCATTTAAATAAATAGTCCAAAAATAGCCGTATTTCGCTAAAGCTAAGAAAGCAATCAACGACCAAACTACAATGACTCTAGGCAATGGATAATTAGGAATTGGCAATCTCTCAAATATTGTCTTTCCCTTTTGCTGATTGCTAGCTGCTAAACTGGAAATTACGGCAACCAACAAAAACGGCAATATCGGCACAGAATATTGATGAACTAAATCCCGCTGAGCGGGCCTATCGGAAAGAATATTCATCGCCAACATCGGTACAGCACTAATTAAAGATGACAGATAACGCGGGGACAGCCACCAAATTACTGGTAATAGCAATAAGGCTAAATATTCAAAAGTCTCTAGAGAAAAAAAACGCTCTAAAACTAGATTGGGTTTCACTATTAAATTAATAGCAATTTCAAAAACCGAGTTTCCCAAATATTGATAACGCGCGATTCCCGCGTGTTCTCTTCCCTGATTAAAATACGGTATAACTGCCTGAGTAGCTACCAGGAACCAACCCGCGCCTAGAAATAGAGCTATGAGCCCACAATTGCGTTTTTTCTCAAAACACAACAGCCACAAACCCATCGCTGCCACAGTTAAAGATAGCACGGCTTTGCAGCTCAAAACTAATACAATAGCAGCACAAAACCACAAGATTTTATTCAGCCTCGCGGCTAAGGTTGCTGCTAGCAGTGCTGGTAAAGCAATTACTTCTGGGTGGAAGTCGAAGAGATTGACATTAAATACTAATGGATACAGGAGGTAAATACAGGCGATCGCCCCAGATATGCTATTATTTAATCCGGCTTGACGTGCTAAACTCCAACTCGGCCAAGCACCTAAAGCTAGGGAAACAGCTTGCACTAAAAAAAGCCAGTGAACATCGGGATATATTTTGTAAAGTAAAGCTAGTGGATAGAAAATAAAAGCGGCGTGATCGCCCCAAATATTTATTGCCATTAAAGAGGAAAATGGCGTTTGATTTTGGGAGATTAAATAAATTGCTTGGTCAAAAATTGCTAAGTCGAATACAGTTGACTGAAACAAAGCGTGCCGCGCGCTGCTGGCGGTAAATAAGACTATCGTTGTCACGACAATCATTAAAAATACTGGATGAGATTTTAGGGATTTTAAAGTTAGCATTTTATTGGTTTAATCAGCGATTCGTTTAAATAGCAGAACTTGGTTTTTTTGATAAGTTAAGTGAAAATCGGGAGATTTTTTAAGTTGATTTGCTAAGGTATCACCAATTTTTTCAGTATCAGGCCAGGGATGGCGCAGGTTTAATAATATGTATTGAAATTCAGCTAAATTTCTTTGGGGAGAAATTTGTGAAAGCAATTTTACTATTGGGCGGTGGGCAAAGTGAGGGGCAAGTCTATTATCGGTTAAAATACTGCTTTGCGGTTGAACTTGTGCGACTGCTTAGCGTGTAGCTGGCCAGGTATCTAGTCTATTTAGGTACAGATAAAAATCTTTATATTCGCTCACCCAGAGGAAAATTAGTAATGACCAAATTATCATGATTCTCGGCAATTGAATTCCTTGCCAAAGTTGAGAAATTCGGAAGTTTTTAAATTGTGGCAGATTGACCCATGTTAAAAACTGTTGCTTATTTGCTTTCTCCTCTTCCTTGTTGCCTTTTATTTCTTCCCTGTTCCTTGTTTCTTCCTTCGCGATTACTGCTAAAAATAAAAATGGAATTACAGGCACTGAATACTGATAGGCTAAGCTGCGTTGAAATGACAAGTCAGAGAGGATATTGATCAGCAGGGTAGGGAGGGCAGGAATTAGCGCTGTTAAATATTGTAAGCGTAGTTTGCCGGAAAATGGCAATAGCAGCCAAATCACAGGTAAGGTGAGGAGAAATAAATATTTGAATGTATCGAAGGAAAGAATTTTTCCTAATACTAACTGTGGTTTTAATATGAGATTGATGATAATTTCTAGTACGGATTTGCCTAAATAGCTGTAGCGCCCGACTCCAGCGACTTCGCTGCCGCTAAAAAAGGGGATGATTTTCTGGGAAGCTATCAAAAACCAAGCTGCACCTAGCAAAAGTGCGATCGCCCCGCATCGTTGCTTTTTTTCACAAAAAAACAGCCACAAACCCATAGCAACAACGGTTAGGGACAAAACCGCCTTGCAACTGAGAACTAACACAATAGCGGTACAAAACCACACAAGTTTATTTAAACGTGCCGCCAAAATTGCTGCCAAAAGTGCGGGTAAAGCGATTACTTCCGGGTGAAAATCAAATAAATTGATGTTAAATACCACCGGATAGAGCAAATAAATCAATGCGATCGCACGGGATTGTTCTTGATTTAAACCTGCCAAACGCGCTAAACTCCAGGTAGGCCAAGCCCCCAGGGATAATGTAACTGCTTGTACAAACAGCAGCCAATGCACATCCGGGTAAATTTTGTACAGCCAAGCTAGCGGATAATATATTACCGCTGCGTGATCGCCCAAAATATGAATCCCCATTAAAGAAGAAAAAGGCGTTTGGTTTTGGCTGATCAAGTAAATTGCTTGGTCAAAAATTCCCAAATCGAAAGCAGTTGATTGGAATAAAGCGTGCCGTAAACTGCTACACAAAAAGAAAATTGCCGCAGCAGTAGCGATCGCCCAAACCAAACTCGACGGTAGCTGCGATCGACCTTCCTCTATATTTTCGGCGATCGAAACACTGATGTCCTCACGGTCATCAGCAAAATTTTCCCTATTCTGCATGAAATCTGGCACTAGGTGGTCACTCAAAATATGATTCCATCGAATGTGCTTTCCACGCAATAGTTAACCACTAATTTTTATCCCCGCAATCGTAATATTAGAATAATCCACAAAACCTTAAAAAATTGTGAAAGCAATAACTCTTCTCGGCTCCACAGGCTCCATCGGCACTCAGACTCTGGATATTGTAGCTCAATACCCCGACAAATTTCGGATTGTCGGGTTAACCGCCGGACGAAATGTAACGTTGCTGGCCCAGCAAATTCGCCAGTTTCGACCGGAGATTGTCGCGGTTTGCGACGAAGATAAATTACTGGAATTGAAGGAGGCGATCGCAGATCTCGACCCTCAACCTATTTTACTTGCTGGCGAGTCAGGCGTTGTCGAAGTTGCCCAATACGGCGACGCTCAAGCCGTCGTCACCGGCATAGTTGGCTGCGCCGGTTTGCTGCCAACAATTGCGGCAATCAAAGCAGGTAAAGATATTGCCTTAGCCAATAAAGAAACATTAATCGCAGGGGGCCCCGTTGTCAACCCCTTAATCGAAAAATACGGCGTTAAAATATTACCGGCTGACTCGGAACATTCGGCAATTTTTCAGTGCCTCCAAGGTGTTATGGTTGGCGGGTTGCGACGAATTATTCTCACGGCTTCGGGGGGTTCTTTTCGAGATTTGCCGATCGACAAATTAGCCGCAGTAACAGTAGCCGATGCTTTGAAACATCCGAATTGGTCGATGGGGCAGAAAATCACGATTGATTCTGCTACTTTGATGAATAAAGGATTAGAAGTAATTGAGGCTCATTACTTGTTCGGGATGGATTATGACGACATTGATATTGTCATCCATCCCCAGAGCATAATTCACTCGTTAATTGAGTTGCAAGATACCTCTGTTTTGGCGCAATTGGGCTGGCCGGATATGCGATTGCCGCTGCTTTATGCTTTGTCTTGGCCGGAGCGAATTCATACAGATTGGGAACGGCTGGATTTGGTGAAATCTGGGGATTTGACTTTCCGAGAACCCGACCACGAGAAGTATCCTTGTATGCAGTTAGCTTATGCGGCGGGACGTGCGGGCGGTTCGATGCCGGCGGTGCTGAATGCGGCAAACGAACAGGCGGTAGCGCTATTTTTGGAGGAGAAGATTCAGTTTTTGGATATTCCGAAGTTGATTGAGAAGGCGTGCGACAAACATCAAACCGATAACTGTGAAAGTCCAGGTTTAGACGATATTTTGGCTGCGGATCGGTGGGCGCGGCAGGAAGTTTTGGCAGATAGTATGGAATTGGGCGATCGTATTCTTTCGGTTCGCTAATTGTATCAGCAGAATTGCACTTACCCACAAGCCCGCCGGGGAATTAATTCCCCGTCTCATAGCTAAAGTCGGTTCAAATTGAGATGTTGCACCATTGTCAATAAGTTTTTTATGAACGGGCAAGATGCCCGTTCCACAAGAAAATCTACTCTTTGTGGAACAGGCCGGAAAGCCGGTTCTTGAGAATGGTGCAAGATGTGAGTTCAAACCGACTGCCCAGCCTTAATAAATATTCAGTTTTCTTTGAGAGGACTTTAGCTATGAGACAGGGGTTTCCCCCCCTGACCGACTATGCCAAAAAGTGCAAAATATCGGCAAAACCCTATAAAAAATTGACCAGACTTTAGCCTTTTATAGACTCACTCCCAACTTTGGCTGCAAAATCAGCCGCACTCATCTTTTCGTACATTTCAAAAGGTTGGTGAATCCAAGGATTGTCAGCCAAATAATCTACATAATAATCCGGCTTTGCAACAGAACAAGCCTTGTACCAGAGTACAGCAGTCCGAATTTCCTGAATATCCTCGCCGTAGCGACTCTTCAGCCAAGCGATACCTTGCTCTAAACTAATTCCCGAATCCACCAAATCGTCAACCAGGAGAATGCGGCTGCCCAAATTATCGCCCACCATTGTCAAATCGCGGGCAAACTCGATCGCACCCCGAACTTTTCCCTCGGCCCCACCATAGGACGAGGCAGCTAAAATCGCCAGAGGTTTGTCGAAAATCCGCGACAGAGTATCTCCAACCCGCAGCCCTCCCCTCGCCAGACAGACAATGCGATCGAATTTCCACTGAGATTCCTCAATTTTTACAGCCAAATCCTCAATTTTCCGATGGTACTCAGGCCAAGAAACGTAAAGGTCACTCATTCCTAATATTATTGAAATATCAAAGGTATTATTAATTATTTTGGGGAAAATGACATGGATGCAGAGGAACTTCTCAGACGGTATGCAGCCGGAGAACGGGTTTTTCACAAAGTAGACATGGCCGGCGTCAATATGTCAAGGACAAATTTGCGCGATATTGACCTGAGTCACGCTAATTTAAAAGGTGCAAATTCGATCGGTCTCACCCTCTACAGAGCTAATCTGTATCAAGCAGATATCAGCCAAGCCAACCTCTCCCAAGCCAACCTCATGTCCGCTAATTTTGGCGAATGCGACGCAGTGGGAGCGAACTTGAGCGGAGCCATCTTGCGGAGTGTCGTGTTCAGCGGGGCCGATTTAACGGGGGCGAGTCTCAGGGGTGCAGACATGAGAGATGCAAACCTTCAGGGGGCAATTTTGATTCAAGTTTATGCAGTTAACGCTAACTTGCAAGGTGCCAACTTGACAGAAGTAAAACTTTGCGGAATCAACCTCAGTAAAGCAAATTTAACCGACGCGAACTTAACACAAGCTGACCTTAGCCGTGCTAACTTAACTCAAGCAAATCTGAGCTGGGCAAATTTGACGGAAGCAAATCTGGAAAAAGCGGATTTGAAGGGAGCCGATTTGAGCGGAGCTAACTTGAGCTGTGCAAATCTCCATCAAGCAGATTTGAGCGGAGTTTCCCTTAAGGGAGCAAATCTCCGGGGAGCAAACTTGCATCAAGCTTCTTTGCGCGGGACAAATTTGAATGAAGCGAATCTGAGAGAGGCGATGATGCCTGACGGCAACATCTCTGAGTAAATAAGCTGCCCAAATAGAAGTTAAACCGCAGGGTGCTGGTGGCGCACCCTACATTTAGGCTAATGCCTGATTTTTTTAAGGGGATTTAATTCTGCGTTAATCTCAGGCGTCCAAAAATCGAGAGAAGCCCCGGACTCGTGTTGTGGAGAGGCAAAAATTTTAGAGTCTTGTTCAAGCTCCCAGATTCATCTGTGGAGTAAGTCTAAAATCTCAAATTGTTCGAGTGAGCGGGACTCCACGGTTCGACTGAGCGCTTGCCGAAGTCGAAAATCCAAAATCGACTGACAGTTCATTTAAAGAGGAGTGGCAAAAAAAATTGGCGATAATTTAATCTACAACTTTCAGCCAGCCCCGGCGAACGGCGTGGAGCAAGCGGTTGATGGCTGTTTGATCTTCTTCGGTAAGACAGTCATTTAACAGCGCTGTCTTGAGCTGTTGTCGGTGAGTGGGAGTCAGCAGACCGGAGTGATATACCTGAAAGACTAGCTCTGCAATAGTAAATTGAGGTAACAGCGTTTGGGTTTTCATCATGTGTTTTTTCTTTGAACTCACTTTTGACAGTATTGACTGATTTTTCCAAAATTTATGTGATTCAACTACGGGAGTAAATGTGATCGATTGGCTCTTGATGAGTGATTTGTGTCAGCCGAACTTGGGGATCGGATGTTTTCTCGATAGCCCTGCTACTTGAAACACAAACCCCGTCTCGATTCCTCGCTTGTGGCAACCCCCACATCTCTACTTTTGGTTAAGAAACGGTGACAAATAAATTAATATTTACCTATTAATAGATTACTAATGACTGCTAGCGAAATCGCTCGGCTTAATTCAACGTTAAACTTTTAGAGTATTTATAAAGCCGCTTTTACCTACATTTACTTAGTTTCTTGGTGTGGTCTTTGTTCCGTGGATATACTTAATAACCCCCCCAAACACCGAGACAAGTTTCCGACAGGAGCGGGCATCCGCCCCAAATTTTAAGCTCTAGTTCAAGCTCCCAGATTCATCTGTGAAGTCAATCTAAAATCTAAAATTTAAAACCTAAAATCTAAAATCTAAAATCTAAAATCTAAAATCTAAAATCGACTGACTGCTTAAAATCAAAAATCCCGGCTTCTTCAAGAAACCGGGTTGGAGCTTTTCTATCCACAATTTTTTTTGAGAGGGTTAATGGAGCGACCTATTCACGAAAATCTTATTGTTGGCAAAGCTTGACAGGAGAGAAAGTAGAAATACTCATCTCAACTTCTTGTGTGAGGGGACTAATCGGAAATCCTGACCCATCCGCGGCGGATGGCGTGCAGCAGGCGGTTGACTGCATCTCTGGCGTCTTCGCTGAGAGCGCTTTGGCAGAGTGCGCGCAGTCCGTGGCTTTCAGTGCGAGTCAGATTGCCGGAATGGGTGACTTGATAGAACAGTTCAGCGATCGCGCGATCAGATTTTAAAGTCAGAGCTTGCATGAAATCTCGTTGAACTCGACTATTATAATATCGAGCATTTGAGAATAGAGTAGGGTGATTGCAGTTGGCTAAGCGGTGTGATCGTTCTTGGCTCCATTTGTGACCGAAGTCTGCGAGTATACGTGAGTTAAATCACAAAAAACCAAAGACCTCGATCGCATAAGCTATAATTGGGGTGATAGCCTCTAGGCTAGACAAAACCTCGAAAAGCTCTGAACGCAAGGCTTTGAGTTCCAAATACCGCCGCGCAGGGGGAGTACGTCCGCTCAACATCGCAGGCTATGGACTTGGATAGCTGTGAAACTTTGGGTTTTAGACACTTGCAGCTTGCAGCTCAGGGCATAAAGTTGCGATCGGCGAACCACACCCTGAGATACAATAATTATAAATACTTCTATCCCATCTATAGGCAGGTAGATAAAAAAATGATAATGATTAGCTACTTTTCGGTTGCCTTAATCGTTTTTATTGTTTGGTTCAAAAGTTTTTGGAATGATACTGCGACATCTAAAAAAGACTTGATCTCTTGGATAGCCTTAATCCTCGGGCCTCTCTTTTGGCCTGTTGTTCTGCCCCTATCCCTTTTGCAAATTACCAGCAAAAAGTCTGTTGTAAAAACAGCTCAAGGCGATCAAGAATTATAATAAATTGTGGAAGTAACTGGCTTCAACATAGTGGGTTATCTCGTGCTAAATTATTCGGCGTGCATCACTCTTGGCAGCGAGTAATTTATGTTGTTTAATTGTAAAAATAAATGCAGCTCGAAGGTAGAATTCAATAAAAATTCTGAATCCTAAAACAGTATTTTTTTACCGATATCAAATTCTGCCTTCTGCTTTTTGACCCCGCCCAAAAACGGATACAAGTTTCCCACAGGAGTCGGCAGCAGCCCAAAACTTTAGGCTTTTGTTCAAGCTCTCAGATTCATCTGTCGAATAAATCTCAAATCTCAAATCGTTCAACTGAGCCAAATAGACTCAGCGCTCGCTGAACGTATCACACCGAAGTCTCCAATCGACTGAGGCCTACTTTTTTCTGTCACATCGTGAATTAATGGTGCGGCTCAGTCAAAATTGTTCAGTCAAAATTGTCAGACTCAAATTATCGGACAGCGACCGCAACATTTTTTTACTCAAAAATTATTTGCCACCTCAACCAAGCTCAAAATTAATATGTAATGTAACATAGCCTGTTGCTTGCAAAAATATAACTTCAGACGTATTTCCGCCTGCCGCTGACTAACTCAAGAATTTTTATACTTCCGGCTGCTACGTAGCATTAATCGAAGGTGGGAAAATCCTGGCGAGGCGTTAAAAAACAGCTAGGATGTTTGCTCTGTAACCTTTTCCAGCTCGCTCTTTTCAAATTGTAGCAGCTCTAAGTCAAAAATTGTAGAGTTCGTTTGCGTCTAAATTGCCTAAGTCTTACCGCAGTTAGATAGACAATTCAAGGCAGAGACTGCAATATGAAATAGGCAACAAAAACTGTTTCAAATCGCAAGTACGACTTATTTTGGGCGCTCGATCATCAGGAGTGTATAACCGGAGCCAGCTAAATTTTTAGAGGTGCGAGATGTTTGGGAACTTCTAAAAAAAAGTGCCGTCACGGTATCCAAATTCGTTATTTGCATAAAAAGTAGGAGTCAAAATGAACCAAGTATCTGAGAAACCAATTTATAGAGTTCTTAATCTATTGTCGCTGCTAGCGCTGACTTACTATGCAGCTACTTCCATCAATTATATTTTCGAGAGTGACGGTCACATATACAGGTACGACAGCCAGAGCAATTCCAACGCGTCACCAGCGCAACTAGAAGCACACCGCTCGGAATAAATAGTAGAGATTTTCTCTGAATGAATGCCGAACCCAATTTCGGGGAATTTGCTAATCGTTAATGAGCAAATCCAAGTTAAAAACAATTAGTAGTCAAAAACTCTTGGCTAAAAACTTAATATTTTAACTCACAGCTATTAGCCATCGAATATACCACACAAATCAACTATTTAATTTGTTCTCAAAAGAGACCAGAATGATGAAAGGACGCCCAAGCATTTTCATCAGTACAAGCATTAATAGCTTTAGTAATCGCTTCATCAAGAAAATTTGAAGGTGGATATCCTTCAGAACGGAAAATGGCTTTGATTTTTGCCCAATAAAACTAGATGGGAGATAAATCGGGTGAGTAGGGGGGTAAGAATTTTACCTTTGCTCCGATAGATGCAATCAAAAAATTGATGGCTTCAGCATTATCAACAGGTAAATTATTCATAACTACAATTGCGCCAACCCATAACTGGGGCAGGATTCGCCAGCAGCCCAAAATTTTATATCCTAGTTCCAGTTCCCAGATTCATCTCTGGAGTAAATCTAAAATCTAAAATCTAAAATCTAGTGACAGTACCGTCATAAATCTCCGGCCAACCGTTTATCCCAACTTCACCAAAAGACGAGCGCTGCATTGTCAGATTGTCCGGAGGGATGCGGATCATGGTTGAAATGACCGATTGTGGTTGAGAAACTGGGTTTTTTAGCCAAAATCCTAAATTGAGCGTGAGGGATTTGGCTGGAAATATCAAGGTGATGAGGCTCAAAAACCAGTCGGGGAGTGTGTTTGGACGCAGTTTTGATTGAATCCGGCCTCCAGCTTGTGCAGGCTTGCTTTCAAAGCCAGCTAAAAAATTTTGATTTCTGGGGAACTATTGGCGAAAATCAAAAGTCTGGTCAACTACAATGTACTTAAAAAAAATCGCAGCTTAGTTCCAGCCCCATTGCGGGCGATCGAACTATCCGACGATGGACAGTGCCAAGGACCCGGTGCGACTTCTTAATCTTGAGAGCATACTCCCATTAAAAAGGGTCTCTGTGTATCTTCAGGGTATTGTTTTAATAATGACTAGCCACACCGACGGTCATTATGGTAAACTCGCAAACGTTTAACTGGAATATTTTCGTGTTAGAGGAGGCAGTTGTGGAGTCGAGAGTCAAAAGCAGGAAACAACCGAGATTTGCTGCTCAACGAATACAAGATTCAACTCGCGCTCCCAGGCTCGCTGCTGACAATTTAAATTACATGACAGCTTATAGCAGCCGGGTCAATTAGGGTCTCAACCGATGTCCGGTTTCATTTATTGAATCCCTTTGGAGGGAAAAGTGTATTGTAGAAAAATGATTGATCTTTTAGGAGGAGTGTAAATGACCCAGGTAACTAATCCAACAACCCCAGCAAGTTCACTACCAGGTGGTAATGGTGGCTCAACCGTTATTGGCACCCCCTTAGGCTCTAGCAGGTTGAACGGCAGCGCCGGGGATGACATCATCCTGACTTTTGGACCCGCAGATGTCGTCGCTGGTGGCAGTGGCAACGACCTGATTATTACCGGAGGCGGAAATGACAGTATCGGCGGCGGCGACGGCAACGATACTATCTTTTCAGGCAGCGGCGCCGATGTGGTCGCTGGCGGGACTGGCGATGACCGGATCTTTGCCGGTAAAGGGGATGACCTCGTTGATGGCGGTGATGGCAATGACTTGGTTTCTGGCGACAGAGGCAACGACACCGTACTCGGCGGATCGGGCAGCGATACAGTCTTTGGCGGCCAAGGCAACGATATTGTCGGCGGTGGTGATGGCAACGACACTCTCTACGGCGGTAAAGAAAACGATACTGTCGATGGTGGCGCTGGCAATGACTTTATCTCTGGCGACAGAGGAAGTGATGTCCTCACGGGCGGTGCTGGCAGCGATACGTTCTACTTCTTCTCCAGCGGTGGCGATTATGGCGTAGACACGATCACTGACTTTACCCCAGGTGAAGATAAGATCCGCTTGAAATCGGGTGGTGTGTTCTCTGGTTTGGGCAGCAGCTTCGAGGCAAGCGAGTTTGTCGTCGTTTCTGGTTTCAACGCAGCTACTCCAGGAGCAACCACGACGAACAAGTTGGTCTACGACCCAACAAGCGGTACGTTGTTCTTCAACGGCACCAGCGGAGTGCTAACTATTGCTCAGTTGCAGCCTGGCCTGACGATTACCTCGAACAACTTCGAGTTGTTCTAAAACAACTGGCTGTTGTGGCGCAGCACCGGATAAGATTCGGGGCTGTTCTCACAAAGCCGGTAGTTTTAAAGGATTTCAACCTCACTCTGCTACAAGCGGGGTGAGGTTGAAATATTCAATGGAGGAACTGAAGGAGGGGCAGTTAAAAAAAAAATTGATCGACAGTTATTGATAAAATTAATCGATCGCCCGATCGGGCAAAATATAAATACAAAGTTTTTAAATTAGAATTTCTAGGTTTTACTGAAGCGGTAAAGAAACCGCAACTGCTGGCTAGCAATGAGCACTGAAGAATATATCCGGCAAGCCCAAATTTATTTGAACAGGAGGAAGTTAACGGAGGCGATCGAGTTTTGCAAAAAGGCGATCGAACTTCAACCGTTTTCTCCCTCGGCTTACACGACTTTAGGCGAAATTCTCGAAGCTCAAGGCGATCCGACGGCGGCAAGAGACGCTTTTGTGCAAGCTTTGGAGATTTCGCCGCAGTTTTTTCTGGCTCATGCTTATTTGGGTCAACTTTACAGCGACTATTCGTGGCTGGATGAGGCGGTTTTTCACTACCGACAAGCTCTGGATTTGAAACCAGATTGGGCTGAAGTTCATTATAACTTGGGAAATGTTTTTCACAAGCAGGGTAATTTGTTGGGGGCGATCGAGTGTTACCGAAATGCGATCGCCAACAAACCCGATTATCTCGATGCTTTATACAATCTGGCTGTGGTTTTAGATGAAAATAGTCAGCTTGAAGCGGCAATGGATACCTACCGACAGGCCATCGCCGTGGCGCCGGATTACGTGGAAGCTTACAGCAATCTGGGTGTGGTTTTGCTAAAGGACGATCGGGCTGCTGAGGCGATCGAAGTTTACCAGCGGGCGATCGAGATTAAGCCGGATTGGGCAACGCTGCACAATAATTTGGGTCAAGCCTTGCTGGACAAAAGCCCGGAAAGGGCGATCACATCTTACCTCACAGCTATTGAGTTGGAGCCGGACATGGTTTTGGCTCACTACAATTTGGGGAAAGCGTGGCAATTACAGGGGGAACATTCAGCGGCAGTTGCTTGTTTCGATCGCGCGATCGAGGTCAATTCTGACTATATTTCGGGCTATACCGACGCCGGGTTTTCTTTGATGGTTTTGGGCAAAATTGCGGAAGCCATGCCTTATTTTGAGCGGGCAATAGCTCTGAAGCCTGATTTTGTTGAGGCTTACTGCCGATTGGGAGACAGGCGCAGAGTTGCTGCTGTAGAAGAGGATGAATTGTCAAGGGCGATCGCTGCGTGCGATCAATTTCTCACAGCACTAACTGGAAGGAAGAAGGAAGAAGGAAGAGGGAAGAAGGAAGAAAAAGAAACTATTCCCAATGCCCAATGCCCAATGCCCAATGCCCAATTACCAATTGCTGAAATTTGCGATAATTTAGCCGAAATTTACTTGCATTTGGGAAATGCTTTAACAGAGTACGGCGGACACGAATCGGCCGCCGCTTATTATCAAAAAGCTTTGCAAATTCAGCCCAAAAATGCAGAGCTTTACTGGCGGGTGGGAAATTCCTTAGCCCAGCAACAGCGGTTCAGTGCAGCAATTGCAGTTTACCGCATGGCTTTGACGATTCAACCTGCTTTACCGCAGGTTTATTTTGAGTTGGCAAAACTGCTGGAAAAACAGGGGCGCTGGGAACGGGCGATCGATTATTATCAAAAGGTTTTAGAGCTGCAATTGCACGGGTACGGAAATCAGAAAAAGTGGAAAAAAAAGAGTTTTATCTTGCCAGATAGCACTTCTATAAAACCTCCTCACGGTATTTATTTATCGAGTTGGGATTGGCTGGTTAAGGCAAAGTTGGATGCGGACAATTATGTGGAAATAGTTTGGAAATATGCACCAGAAGCAAGTGCAGAAAATATTCCGAATTCCCAATTTGCGAGATCCAATTCCAAATTGGCCAATTCCGATTGTGCCGGGTTAACTTGCGGGCTGTGTTTGCAGAGACTTTCTAAGTGGTTCGATCCGGTGCATTTGGGTTGGGGAGTTTGCCGTTTGTCTAACTTGCAACCGCTACCTGTGGAGTCACCAAAGACTTTTGTGGCACAGATTCCCAACGGGCGAGTTTGGATTGTTCCGCAAGAAAATTATTGGCTGATTTGCAAGGCTATCGCTGTAATTACTCCTGACAATTATTTGTTGGCTGATGTGTCGAGAGATTATCCGGGGTTTTTGCCGGGATGCGAAAAGTATGATATTAGAAAACATAGCGTTTTTAAGTTAGAATCATTCCCGCCTATCAAGCAAATTGACGGCAGCGTGGCGGTGCTTTCTGGTTTGTCGGGCAATGTCTATTTTCACTGGATGGTTGACGTTTTGCCGAGGATAGAATTGCTGCGGGGAAGTGGCAGGGATTTGGCGGAGATTGATTGGTTTTTGGTGAATAGTTGTCAGCACCAATTTCAGCGGGAAAGTCTGAGGATTCTGGGCATTCCCGAAGAAAAAGTCTTGGAGAGCGATCGCTTGCCACACATACAAGCAACCGAGTTGATTGTACCTTCTTTTGCGGGATATTTGGGCTGGCCTTCTGGGTGGGCGATGGATTTTTTGAGGCGGGAGTTTCTCAAGGGAATTATACCTAGTTCGCGCTATCCAAAACGCATTTACATCAGCCGCAGCAAAGCAAGATATCGACGAGTTTTGAACGAAGAAGATGTGGTTGAAGTTCTGGAGAAATTTGGCTTTGTTTCTATTTTGCCTGAGTCGATGTCTTTGGCAGAGCAAATTGCTCATTTCTATCACGCTGAGGTGATAGTTGCTGCCCACGGCAGCGGCTTGACAAATACGATTTTTAGTCGCCAGGGAACTAAAGTAATTGAGTTGGTGTCGCCTCACTATATCAGCCATTATTACTGGGGAAGCAGTCAATATTTGCAGTTGGAACATTACTTTTTAACAGGCGAGGCTTTTGAATGCTATCCTATTAGACAGTTGATGTATCAGAATTCGCTGACTGAAGATATTTTAGTGAACTTGAGTTCGCTGAAAAAGATGGTTGAGGTGGTGGGTTTGGGTTAGTTGGTGTCTGGAGCAAGTTTAATTATGCCCTCGATTGAGAAGATGGAAAAGGCAGCGGTTGATTTGAATCGGCAAGCAGAAGTTTATTTAGCCGAAGGAAAGTTGAATGAGGCAGTTGCTGCTTGCGAGTCAGCGTTGAAAATTGAACCGAATTTGGCGGCAGCGTGCCAGACGCTGGGAAAGGTGATGCAGGTTCGAGGTGAAATCGAGCAAGCTAAGCAGTGGTATGAATCGGCGATCGATCGCAATCCAAATTTGCCGGAAGTTTATGCTAATCTCGGCATTTTGTATTCTCAGGGGAAACAGTGGGAAAAGGCGATCGCAAATTGTGAAAAAGCGATTTCGCTAGCGCCGAATTTTGCTGCTGTTTACCGGCAGTTGGCGAGAATTTGGACGCAGTTGGAGAAGCCAGAAGAGGCGGCAGACTGCTGGTATCAAGCTTTCAATATCGAGCCAAATTGGGCAACTGCGGACGAGCACGTTACCCTGGGAAATAGTTTTGTTGAATTAGGAAAGTTCGATCGCGCTATTGAATGTTATTCGCGAGCCATTAAGTTAAACCCGAATCTGGCAACAGCTTATCACAATTTGGGGGAAATGCTGGTTGGTCAGAAGCGGTGGGATGAGGCGATCGCCAATTACCGACAAGCCATTGAAATTAATCCAGATTCTTTTGAATCTTACCACAGTTTGGGTAAAACTTGGGCGGAGCGAGGAGAATGCGATCGGGCGATCGCCTGTTACCGCAAAAGCCTCGAACTCAATCCCAATTATGCTCGTGCTTACCTTAGCTTGGGCAATATTTTTATGCAAAAGCGCGAGTTTGATGCAGCAATTAAATGTTACCGTCAGACTCTTGAATTTAATGATAATTCCTACTGGGCATACAATTGTTTAGGGGACGCTTTGGCTCAAAAACAACTGTGGCAGGAAGCTATTAGTTGCTACCGCAAAGCTATTGAAATAAATCCAAATATTCCTTGGTTTTATGTCAATTTGGGAGTTGCCTTCACCTGCGAAAAATCCTGGGATGAAGCTGTTAGCGCTTACCTGCACGCGGTTCAGCTTGAGCCGAATTTGACGGGAATTAATCAGCGGTTGGGATATGTTTTGCGGAAGCGCAGCGAATCGGGTTTAGAAAGGACAATCGCAACTTATTGTCAAGCTATTGAGGTACTTGCAAGCGGGAAAATTTACCACAAATTGCTGGGAATTGAGTTAGATGGAGCAGAGTTTTATATAAATTTAGGCAATAGTTTAGCGAAACAGAAGCAGCTTGAAGGTGCGATCGTATTTTATAGCATGGCACTGCAAATTGAGCCCAATGCTGCGGAAGTTGTGGCCAAACTGGATGAGGTTCGCGCGAAACAACAGGAGTTATACGCACAAATTGCCGCTTACCGTCACCAAATTGATCTCGATCCGAGCAATTCTAAGGCTTACAACGATTTAGGAAATATTTTACCGCAATTAGGGGAATTAGAAGAAGCAATTATTTGCCACCAAAAAGCGGGCGAATTGAGGGGTTGGCCTGAGTGTGCGGCGAAAGATTATCAATTTACCCAAGATTGGTTTACCCACAATATTCCTATTTGGAAACGGCATTTGCAGGAATTTACCGGAATTGCCGATTTTCAAGTTGTGGAAATCGGCAGTTTTCAGGGAATGTCGGCTTGCTGGCTGCTGGATAATATTTTAACTCATCCGACGGCAAAGATTACTTGTATTGATTTGTATTTTCAACAACATTTTAAGGGCAATATTGTTAAAACGGGAGCCGCAGATCGGGTAATTGAATTAGAAGGTTACTCTCAAGATTTGTTAGTGAATTTGAATTCGGAATATTACGATGTTGCTTACATTGACGGCTGTCACAAACCTACCAGTGCTCTGCAAGATGCGATTTTATCTTGGAGGTTGGTGAAAGTTGGGGGATTGATGATTTTTGACGATTACGAGTTTACGTTTCCCGACAGCCCGGAGCAAGATACTAAAATTGGGATAGATGTTTTTTTGGAGATGTTTGGAAGTCAGTTAGAAGTTGTACATAAAGGCTATCAACTGATTGTCAAAAAAATGGGCCATCAAAGTTTGGGCGAAGAGCAAACTCTGTTGTCTCTGGGTTGGGAAAAGTTGGGGGATATTGCGGCAAATGCGGGTTATTTAGATGAGGCGAGCGCTCGCTATCAAACAGCTATTAAAATTAAGTCGGGCAACTACTTAACTTACCACAAGTTGGGTAAAACTCTGCAAAAGAAAGAACTGTTTGACGAAGCTCGGGTCGCTTACCAACGGGCGATCGCACTAAACCCTAATTTGAGTTGGCCTTACCACTTTTTGGGGGAAACTTTACAGGCGATTGAGGAACACGACGAAGCCGCTGCTGCTTACCGCAAAGCAATTGAGTTAAATCCCGATTTTTGTTGGACTTACAACAATTTAGGCGATGTGCTGATGGAGCTTTCTGAGTGGGAGGAAGCTGCTGTTAGTTACCGCAAGTTAGTTGAACTGAAGCCCGATTTTTGTTGGTCTTACGATAGATTAGGTAAGGCTTTAGTTGCACTGGAAAATTGGGAGGACGCGGCGGCGGCTTACCGCAAAGCTATTGAACTAAATCCCGATGATTGTTGGCTGTACAATAGTTTGGGAGAAGTTCTGGAATCACAAGAAAATTGGCCAGAAGCAGCAGTGGCTTTTGGTCGTGCTATTGAGCTAGAATCTGAGCATAGTTGGCTCTACAAAAAGTTTGGCGATGCACTGCGGAAGCAAGGAGAATTGGAAAGGGCGATCACCATTTATGAAAAAGGCATCAATCTCGATCCAAAATCCTGTTGGTGTTACGAAGGATTGGGTTTTAGTTTAATTGCAAAACAGCAGTGGGAACCTGCAATTACTAATTTAGTTCAAGCCCTGCAAATTCAACCCGATTTGTTTGAAGCTTACGATAATATAGGTTATGCTCTGGAACAACAAGGAGAAGTCGATGAGAGCGATCGAGAAAAATGCAGTAATCAAAATTTACCCTTAAGGATTCTCGAAAAATACTGTGGGTTTACAGAAGATTTGACCGTTGCAGCAGAATCAAATCCTAACCTCACCTGCATTGACATCCATCCTGCGAGTCAAATCAATTTATCTAATTCCAAAACAATCGACAGCAGCCGCAGATTTTGGGAACATCAAAGTCATTCCAAAAAAGCTTTTGTTGCCGTCTTGCCAAACGGACGAGCTTGGGCAGATGTTGTGACTACTGCCGTGATTACTTCAGACAATAAACTTGTTGCTGATATTTCAATGGGTTGTGCTGAATTGGTAATCACTTCCGACAAATTGCCTCCCGCTGAACACGTCGATGGAAATGTGGCTTTTTTATCTGCTCGCTGGGGTGGAGCCGCTTATTTTCATTGGATGTTTGATGTGATTACGCGATTTGACCTTTTACAGCGGAGCGGATTGATAGAAACTATAGATAAGTTTGTTGTCAATGCCAGGGATTCTTCCTATCAAGCAGAAACTTTAGAGACTTTAGGAATTCCTCAAGATAAACTTTTAGAAAGTCGCTGCAGTTTACACATTACAGCAGATAAATTAATAGTTCCGTCAATATCTTATAACGGGTCGGGAGCTGTTTCAAAATGGAAGTGTGAATATCTCAAACAGACATTTTTAAAAGAACAAAAGCCACTAAATACAGACTATTCAGAGCGAATTTATATCAGCCGCCAACAAGCATCCTATCGGCGGATAGTCAACGATGAAGAGGTAATTAAATACTTAGAAAAATGTGGGTTCCGCAGTGTCAAGCTGGAAACGATGTCGATAGCGGAACAAGCATCGTGTTTGGCTGCTGCTAAAGTAGTTGTCGCACCCCACGGAGGGGGGTTGACAAATCTAGTTTTTTGCAGTCCGGGAACTAAGGTGATTGAGATTTTTTCTCCCCTTTACGTTCCCTATTGTTATTGGATGATTAGCAATTTGTGCAGTTTGGAACATTACTATTTAATTGGTGATTTGGTTGATGATGAAACTCCGACAAAACCTTTACATAAAAATATGCGGTTGGATGTGAACTCGCTGGAAAAATTACTGACTATTGCAGGAGTTTTGCATGTATAATGACTACCACTATTTTGGTAATTCCCTGCAAGAAAGCGGTCGGTTTGATGAGGCTGTTGCTGCTTACAAAAAAGCTATTGAATTAACTCCTAATTTTTCTTGGTCTTATCACAGTTTGGGCGATGTTTTGCTGAAACTTGGAAAATGGGAGGAAGCTGTTGCTGCTTACAAAAAAGCTGTTGAGTTAAATCCTGATTTTTCCTGGTCTTATCACAATTTGGGCGATGCTTTGCTGAAACTTCGGCAATGGGAAGAGGCTGCTGTTGCTTACCGCTGTGAGATTGCGCTCAACTCGGATTTTGCTTGGTCTTTTTGCAATTTAGGCGACGCTTTAACTAAACTCAAACAGTGGGATAAAGCTATCGCCGCGTATTTAAAAGCTGTTGAAATTGACGGAGATTTGCCGGGAATTTACGAGAAGTTGGGATACGCTCTCGGACAAACAGAGTCTGATTTAAACTTAGTGTTAGAACAATCTCAATTGCAAATTACACCGGAAAATTGGGAGTTTTATTTGCAGTTAGGAGAGAATTTAGCCAAGTACGATCGCCCAAAAAGCGCAATTATTCTTTACAAATTGCTCTTGACAAATATGCCGAGTTGTGCAATACTGTCAGCGGAATTAGAGGAGTTGTTGCAGCAGCAAGAAAAGTGCGATGGCGCATTAGCATCATCTCGCGCAACGGTCGCCCAAAAACCCGATGATTGCTGGTCTTACTACAATTTAGGTGCTGTTCTGAGCCACCAAAAATATTGGGAGGAAGCGGCGGCGGCATTTTTCCAAGCAATAGAAATAAATCCCGATCTTCCTTGGTGGTTTTATTACAATTTGTGGGAAGTTTTTGTGAGGCAAAACAAGCTAGATGAAGTTGAGAACTTGTGTCGCGAAGTTGTTGCAGCTAAACCGGAGGCTTTTTGGCCTTATCTGAATTTGGGGGAAGCTTTGACGAGGCAAGGTAAAATTGCCGAGGCGATTGATTTTTATCGAACTGTCAGTTACAAAGAAAGTTTGGCATCTATTATCAGTAAGAGAACAGGCAAGATGCCTGTTCCACAAGCAGATACAGGCAAGATGCCTGTTCCACAAGCAGATACAGGCAAGATGCCTGTTCCACAAAATTGGAACTTAAAACCAGTCCAAGTTCCTAACTTTATAATTATTGGTTCTCAGCGGTGCGGCACGACTTCTCTGTATACTTATTTAGCTCAACACCCGCAAATTTTGACTCCGATTAAAAAGGAGATGGATTTTTTCTCGTGGCACTTTGACAGAGGGATTGATTGGTATTTGGCTCATTTTCCGCCAATGCCTCCGGGAGAGCAATTTTTGACTGGTGAAGCAAGTCCGAGCTATTTTGACTATCGGGAAGCACCGGAACGGCTCTACAGCCAGTTTCCAGAGGCTAAACTGATTGTACTTTTGCGAAATCCGGTCGATCGGGCGATTTCTCAATTCTACCGCTTGACTGGCTTAAATTGGGAAGCGCGATCGCTCGATCGAGTAATTAGCGATGAAATTGAACGGTTGAATCAAAATCCAGAATACATCATCGGCGAGGAACCGGGGAATTATTTAGCTCGCGGTAGGTACATAGAATTTATAAAAAACTGGCGGGCTTTCTTTCCCCCAGAACAGTTGTTAATTTTGAAAAGCGAAGATTTTTATTCACGTGCGGAGACCTCTGTCAAGCAAGTTTTAGAATTCTTAGATTTGCCGGAATATCAATTGTCTGAATACCAAAATGCTAATCCTGGTTCTTATCAGCGGGTAAATGAATCGGTTCGCGACAGGTTGAGCGATTATTTCCGACATTACAATCAGGAATTAGAGGAATATTTGGGGAGGCAGTTTGATTGGGAATAAAGTTGAGCTAAGATTAGAACAACTTGTAAGGAGGTAATACCGATGCTGACGAGCGAGCTAGATACGCTACTTAAGGAACAAGCACTCCAACGCCAAGATCCTGAAGATCGCTACATTACCGATAGCGCCAACTGGGAACAATACGAGACACTGCTGAATCGGATTGGAGATACAGCGGGGTATCGAGTTACTTATTTAGATGGAGTTTTGGAAATTATGTCGCCTTCTCGCCGCCATGAAAGTCGCAAAACTGGCATTGGAAATCTGCTAGAAATTTACTTTGTAGAAGCTGAAATAGAATATTTTCCTTTTGGGTATACAACTCTGCGACAAGAGGAAAAAAGTGGCGGTACGGAACCGGATGAAGCTTACTGTATTGGCACAGATAAAGAATTTCCAGATTGGGTAATTGAAGTGATTGTTACCAGTGGCAGCATCAATAAACTAGAACTGTATAGAAGGTTGAATGTACGAGAGGTTTGGTTCTGGCGAAATGACCGATTTTCTATCCACCATTTGCGAGAAGAAATTCCGGTTGAATTCGTGTCCAACTGCGGTTATGAATTAATTACACAAAGCGAATTGCTACCGGGAATTGATATCGATATGTTGAGAGAATGTGTAAAAAATCCTCACCCGTTAGCAGCAGCAAAGGAATGGAGACAGAATTGCCGACCTACTTAAACAGCAAGTTTTAAATCTGCTAGCTGTCGCAAAGACAATGAACTGAGCTCAGCTCGCGCGCGCCGCGAGATTGATTCGGACTATCGTCGCAAAGACAATGAACTGAGCTCACGCGCGCGCCCAAGTCCGAGAAAAAAACCCGCCTCCCCTTGACAAGTCATACTCGTTATGAGTACGCTAAACTAAGCAAAGGAATTGAACCCAAGTACCCAAGAATTTAAAATCATGCTGACGAACCAAGAAGGTCAAAGAGTACCCAAAGTCACCTTTCGCACTCGCAAAGACAACGAGTGGGTGGATGTCACCACCGATGATATATTTGCAGGCAAAACCGTAGCAGTGTTTTCGCTGCCGGGAGCTTTTACTCCCACTTGTTCGTCAACGCACCTCCCCGGTTACAACGAATTGGCGAAAGTTTTCAAAGAAAACGGCGTAGATGAAATCGTTTGCATTTCCGTCAATGACACCTTTGTGATGAACGAGTGGGCAAAAGACCAAGAAGCAGACAATGTGACGTTAATTCCCGACGGTAACGGCGAATTTACTCAAGGCATGGGAATGCTGGTAGACAAAACAGATTTAGGCTTTGGGAAGCGGTCTTGGCGTTATTCGATGCTGGTAAAAGATGGCTTAGTTGACAAAATGTTTATTGAGCCTGATGAACCGGGCGACCCTTTCAAAGTGTCCGATGCCGAGACGATGCTCAACTACATCAACTCCGCAGCAACTAAGCCGAAGGTAGTTTCGCTGTTTACAAAAATGGGCTGTCCCTTCTGCGCTAAGGCTAAGGGAATGCTGAGTCAAAAGGGCTTGGATTATGAAGAAATCGTCTTGGGCCGGGATATCACAACTCGATCGCTCCGGGCTATTACTGGGGCTACAACTGTGCCGCAAGTATTTATCGACGGCAAGTTGATCGGTGGTTCCGAAGCCCTAGAGTCTTATTTGGCAGTTGCTTAGTTAAACAACAATACTTAGCCTGCGGGCGCACAGTGCACACCTTACTCGTTGTACGGTGCGTACTTTGCGGCTTTGCCGTATTTGGGGGTATTTAGCCTAATCAAGCTTCGGTGTCAAAAGTTTGATCGGTCTATTGATCCATTCTCGTGCAACAATTACTGGGGAAGTCATATTAAAAACGCAAGAAATGGGAGTGACCGATCGTGGATTTGAGTTTAGTATCGTCAAATATCTTAAATCCCCCAATATTAGCTTTTTTCATGGGAATGCTGGCAATTTTTCTCAAATCTGATTTAGAAATTCCAGCCCCCATCCCCAAACTGTTTTCGCTGTACCTGCTGTTTGCGATCGGATTTAAAGGCGGCGTCGAACTGTCCAAAAGCGGAATTGACCAGCAAGTTGCCCTGACAATTGCGGCCGCGATGCTGATGTCAATGCTAGTACCCATTTATACTTTTTTCATACTGAGGATAAAACTCGACGCCTACAATGCAGCGGCGATCGCAGCCACCTACGGTTCCATCAGCGCCGTCACATTTATCACCGCAACCTCCTTCCTCACAGCACAGGGGATCGACTTTGACGGTTACATGGTAGCCGCGCTAGCATTAATGGAATCCCCAGCAATTATAGTTGGTCTGATTCTAGTCAGTGTATTTGGCGGGGAAGAAGGAAAACGCGAAATAGTTTGGCCAGAAGTGTTGCAAGAAGCATTCCTAAACAGTTCAGTTTTTCTACTGATTGGCAGCCTAATTATGGGCATACTGACAGGAGAACATGGTTGGGAAATTATGAGTCCGTTTACTCAAGACTTGTTTTACGGAGTTCTGACTTTTTTCTTGCTAGACATGGGGCTGGTTGCCGCTAGCAGAATTAAAGATTTGCAAGAAGCAGGAGTTTTTCTGATCGGCTTTGCAATCCTAATTCCCCTAGTCAACGCAGTAATTGCTTTGGTAATAGCCAAATTAATCGGAATGCCGCAGGGAGACACTTTGCTGTTTGCCGTATTGTGCGCGAGTGCTTCTTATATAGCAGTACCAGCAGCCATGCGCCTAACTGTTCCCGAAGCGAATCCAAGCCTTTACATTTCAACTGCCTTAGCAGTGACATTTCCCTTTAATATCATTGTAGGCATTCCCCTGTATCTATACGGAATCAATATGTTTTGGAGGTGAGATGATGGAGTCAGTCAAAAGAGTAGAAATCATAGCTCACTCAGTGGAGCTCGGCAAGATTTTAGACGGTTTAGACAAAGCTGGGGTACCAGGTTATTCGGTGATTCGTGATGTCGCTGGAAAAAGCACTAGGGATCACGTTTCTCGTGGTTCATCAATGACGGCGCTGGATAACATTTATGTGCTTGCTTTTTGTTCACCAGCTCAAGTTTCAGCAGTTGCAGAAAACATTAGACCCGTGCTCAATAAATTTGGTGGGTCGTGTTTTATTTCAGATGCGGTGGAATTGCTAATTACTAGGTGCGTCGGGTAGTCATTAGTCCTTAGTGATTATACCAATTCGGAAAATTTGAGCTACACATAGATTCTACGCCATATGTTTAGGGACACGGCAATGCCGTGTCCTTGAGCGGATATGCGACTTTCATCCTAGGCTTTAGTTCCGACAATCGCCACTGGTGAGAATCCCAATCCGTTTCGCCTTTTGGATAAGTTTTTTATTATTACTTTAGCCTGATTAAAAAAAGCGATTTTGAAAATATTTTCTGTCTATTATAGCACTTTTACAAGTTTATACTCATCAGCCATTAGCCATTAGTCAGGGGTCTTTTCAGGATTAATTGCCCTTCCCAGCCGGGGCCTAATTCAGAATTCTTAAGAGATAGAAAAGAATCAGTTGCCAAAATCCGTTAGCGTGGTAAATTCTAAGCCACCACAGACGATCGCCCGATCGACTAGCGAGATTTTCAAGAGGAGTTTAAACATGGCTGCATTAAAAGTTGGCATCAACGGATTTGGTCGCATCGGACGGCTAGTCATGCGTGCCGGCATCAAAAACCCCAACATCCAATTTGTCGGCATTAACGACTTAGTTTCGCCAGACAACCTGGCTTATCTTTTCAAATACGACTCCACCCACGGCATTTACGACGGCGAAGTTGAAAGCAAACCAGACGGGATTGTCGTTGACGGAAATTTTATCCCCTGTACAGCGATTAGAAATCCTGCCGAATTGCCCTGGGGTAAATCCGGCGCAGATTATGTTGTAGAATCTACCGGATTGTTTACAGATTTTGAAGGCGCATCAAAACACTTGACGGCGGGAGCAAAACGAGTAATACTTTCAGCACCGACAAAAGACCCGGAAAAAGTTCCCACTTTTCTAGTAGGCGTCAATCACCACAAATTTGACCCGGCAAAAGATACGGTTGTTTCTAATGCTAGCTGTACGACGAATTGTTTAGCACCAATTGCCAAAGTTATCAACGATAACTTCGGATTGGAAGAAGGTTTAATGACTACAGTTCACGCAATGACAGCTACTCAACCAACTGTAGACGGCCCCAGCCAAAAAGATTGGCGGGGAGGACGCGGTGCGGCTCAAAATATTATTCCATCTTCGACCGGTGCAGCAAAAGCTGTTACTTTGGTGTTGCCAGAATTGAAAGGAAAATTGACGGGAATGGCTTTGCGCGTGCCAACTCCCGACGTGTCTGTAGTTGACCTTACTTTCAAAACGGCAAAGGAAACTAGCTATAAAGAAATTTGTGAAGCTATGAAAAAAGCTTCGGAGGGCCAACTCAAAGGCATTCTTGGATATACTGAGGATGCGGTAGTTTCGACAGATTTTCAGGGCGACGCGCGATCGAGCATTTTCGATGCAGGTGCGGGAATTGAACTGAATTCTAAGTTTTTCAAAGTGGTTTCCTGGTACGACAACGAGTGGGGTTATTCTAGCCGCGTGATTGACTTAATGCTGTCTATGGCCGAGAAAGACGGAATTTTGAATAATTGATTTTTTGTGAGGTGGCATTTTGGGCGGGCTCGCGTGCCCAACCCCTACTCCCCACACACAAATTCCTATGATTTTTTGTGGAACGGGCATCTTGCCCGTTCCTGATAATGTTATCTAATGTGAGTTAAACTTTTTTTATTTCCGATTCGATCGCGCTCATGTCTGAATTACCACCGCTGAATAACGAAACTATTTGGGCTATTCTCAACGAAGAAATCGACGATGCTGCCGTCAACCGATTAGTTTGGCAGTATCTGGGCTACCGCTGGGATGCCGAGACTGGCAAGTGGAACAGTGCAGGTGTTGCACCCGAGTGGCGGCAAGAGTACCCGGAACCGCCGGATTTTATCGATTCTAGGCCGGCGACGGTGAAATTGACTCGATCGACCCCTCCAGAAAACAAGCAGTTGCTGAAGGAAAAATTGGGGTTTAAGGGCTATAAAATTGGGGAATTCGGGCCGAGACAGACTCGCAGGGCGACGATGGCTAATTGGTTGATGGGTTTTATGGAATCTGGGGCGTAACAAGAATTTTGGATGGCTGTGCGGTTGTTGCCGGCGTTAGAGGTGTCTGTGGCAATTCTGGCAGCAGCAACCAAGACTCACTTTTGAGCGCGGCAGTTGACAAAGCCGTATCCCAAATGGTGACTAAACTGGCAGAAGCCTCTAATAAATTAGGTTAGAAATTTTGAAACGTTTTTAGATTGGGAGTTGTTAAATCCCCAATCTAAAATCTAAAAATGTTTCAGCTACTTGACCTGCGATTGTACCAGTTAATATTAGTTTGGTTTAGGAATCTGCATTTTCCTTTATACTAAACTCGATCCAATTTGTTCAACATACTCAAGCATTAACAGTTTAATTAGCATTGGGATTTGAGTCAGAATCAACGCACTTCCCCTTTTGAGTTGGGTTTAAGGCTAGGCTAGAGGCTACTTTAGAAACCGCAGCTTGTTCTTGAATCCATCCAATTTCCCCCGGTTGCAGCTTGGCGCTTTCTACTTCGACTGTTGGCTTAACTGCCGGGGAAGGCGACGGAGTTGCCACAGCGGGAGATGGATTCAGTGTCGATTTTGAAATAGTAGAAAAATCTTTATTTGACTCTGCTTTGGGAGAGTTCGATCGCACTATTTCAGGAATCGAACAAACTTTCAATTCCAGCCAATTGCCTTGAGGCGTAAGCTGTTTGTTTGTCACCTGCAAAACGCTGCCGGCTGGGACTGTTCCTTTGACAGTCAACTCACCGATTGCGCCTCGCAAATCCAAGCGCTCGCCCTCTTTTCCCAATTCCCCAACCGCAGAACTTTTAATCTCTATAAACGAGCCTGGTTCTAAAGATTTGACCGGAGAAGCTACAGGTTCAACATTTTTCTCCGGCGAGCTTCCAGCATTAATTAAGCCGCCTTTCCCGAAAATCGACTCCCCGGCAGTATCGATCGCCCGACCCACCGGAGGGATGAAAAAATAAGCAAATACACCCCCCAAGCCTAATAAAAATAAAATTTTTAGCAGCAGCGAAAATGGGCTTTTGCTTTTTTCCGGCTGTAACAACTGCGTTTTTGCTGGAGAATTACCCTCGCCAAGGCTTGTGATATCGGTCAAATCCGTTGGCATATCCTCGCTGTCGGAAATTAGTTCGATCGGCGTATCTAAAGGTGCGACAGACAGTTCTGTCAAAGTATTGCCGTCTTCCCTCAAATGTGCTTGACAGTGAATTAAAGCAACAGTAACGTTATCGTGACCGTTTCTAGTATTAGCAATCTCAATCAGTCGATCGCGCGCCTTAACCAAATTAATGCTACCGTCGAGAATTGGCAAAATCTCCGCTTCCCAACATTCCTCAACCCGGTCTTTATCACTCAAACCGTCGGAACACAGCAGCAAAACGCAGTCTTCATCCACCGGAAAACGCTGCACAGTCGGGTGCAGAGTGTTGGACGAAGTAATCCCCAAAGCTTGAATCAGAGCTCCGGCGGCCACTTGTTCCAAAGCATCCCGGTAGAGAGAGTAGCCCAAACGCACCTCACGGCAAGCCACATTATCATCGAGAGTAACTTGATAGCAGCCGGTACGAGTAATCCAGTAAGCCCGACTGTCTCCGACGTGGGCGACGTAGAGTTCGTGAATGTGGGCTAAAGCCATAACTAGCGTAGTTCCCATCCGCTGGCGGCCTTGGCGGTGTTCGCTGTCGTTGCGACTGGCTATCTTGTCGTTAGCAGCACAAGCCGCCCGTTCCAGCTTGGAAGTCAGGCTCAACGGGTCCCAATTAGCCTGATGCAGGGGCATTTGCTGCAACTTGTCGCGCAGCACACCAATCGCTTCTTCCGAAGCGACTTCGCCGCCGTCTTGTCCGCCGATACCGTCGCAGACGATCGCGCAAGCTTCCGCACCCGGGTTTCCTGCGAACACCTTACCACTGGGCGGATAGCAAGCATCTTCGTTGTGAGCCCGGGCTCTGCCTACATCCGTGCCCGTGGCAATTTCAACGTGACGATCGTAAAATCGGCCGCACTTTGCCAAAGCTTTATCCAACTGGCCCATCAATTGTTCGCCGTGGCGCACTTGACCGGCAACCATTTGCTGGCAAAGTTGCCTCAAAAAATTGGCAATAGCCGGGTGAGCATCTTCGAGCCACTGCTGCCACAATTTGCCCAACTGCGACAAATGAGGCGGTTTGCGATCGGGCTGCAATTCCAGAAACCGCACCAATTGCCCTTCCACCCGCAGCAGTTCCGGAGTCAGCAGTGTGGAAGCCACGCCCTGAGCGATACACGGCTGCCACAACTGGGCAATTTGCCACAGCCAATTGAGCTGGCGCATCGCTGCGGCTCCTTTCCAGGAATCCGCCAATTCCGGCATTAAAGATTCCGTCACCTTCAAAATCGGCCCGTTTTCCAGTAGCCAGATATCTCCCGATAGCTTGCTCATCTTGGACGATACCAGGCCGTATACTTGAGGTACGTGCAACTGATAGGCAAACAGTCTCAGATAAGGAGTGACAAGACTCGGAATCTCTTCGGGCAGTTCCGGCAAGTGTTCGGGTTGAGTATCGACAAGAAGTCGATCGCGCTTGACCAAGTAGCGACCAGCGATCAGATCGCCTGGCTTACACCCTTTGATCCCTTCACCTAAAGCCCATAAGTAGTGTTTTGCCACAGAGTTTTGCATAAGGGTTCCTGACGCCTTTGGGCAAGCGTGCTGATCTGAACTATTTTAGCGATTGAACCTCGACGGGTTGATACGTGGCGATTATTTGACACCCCCGCTTTCTCAACAGACGGAGATTCTTAAGACTTCGCAGTCCTAATATCCTGATTTTTCAGGTTCCCGGGCTCACCACGTTTCCACTGTTGTGTGCGTAGTGATATCTGCTACACAAAACTTGGCTAAACTTATTTAAGTCTCACCATTCAATCGGGATTGCTCCTGAAGGGTCTGCTTCCTGCTTCACCCAAGGGAGTCGGCTCCTTCTTGTCCACAGGCGTTAATTCGGGTGTAGCCCACCCTAATCGAATTAATTTTAGTTGAAGCTTTTAGCCATGAGTCATCCAATATTTTCAACCAATTTAACGAAACGCGGACTCCCGTTCGACCTTTTTACAGGCTGGTCAGTTTTGACTTGCACGCTCGGTTTACTCTCCCAGATAATTAAGCCTTGGTTTTTGGCATCGCTCTAATTCTACCACCCACAAAGGTTAACCAGTCAAGCTAAGTCTGACTAACTTTAGTAAACTTTTTTGCTATTTAGTCCAACTCCTGACAATATTTTAGGCGTGACTTTCCCCCAGTCTAGGGGTAGGTTTTAATGTCTTGTACTGACACGAACAGTTTACCATTTTGTTGACGGACGGATGAATCTTGCTATGAGCTTTCAGGGTTAGACGATCGCGCGACACCCCCGTCATGGGCTTGAAATCACACTGTTTTCAGCATATTCCTGATAGTGGCCATTTCCGAAGAAATCGCAGCACTCAAGTGAATTGAGATTTTAGACTAACTATAATGGTAGGATGCTGGTACGTAGAAATCACCTGAGCCGGTAGGTATAAATAAATATCAATGCTCGGTTTTCTCGCCAAGGGTGTTCATTGCCTCGTGACCGAGTTTCGCAAGTAAAGTTAAATTTAACCTGGTCCAAAGACGGATAAAAGCCCCCAGATTCATCTGTGGAGTCCATCTAAAGTATAAAATCGACAATCTCACATTTCACATCTACTGATGGACGCAAGCCCCCGACAGGAGTCGGGGAGAGCAAAAACAATTAGATATTTAGTTCAAGCCCCCAGATTCATCTGTGGAATCAATCTAAAATCTCAAATATCAAATCTAAAATCGACTGACCGGCCTCTGCAAGCTGTTGAGTTTTTAACCATGCACCCACATGATCCCAGCGCCTTTCCCAAGAATTTGCCCGATCCGAAGCGACTGCCTGCTGTTGAAATAGACGAAATACTCACTAGCATTCAACATTCTCACAGTTTCTATTACAAAGTGATGAATCTTGAGGTTTGGGCGCTGGTGGAAACCTTGGATGGGATGTTTCCCGGCGCTTGGGGTCAGTTTATGACCAACCGCCAACTTGCAGTTAAACAGTTTTTGGAACGCGATCGCGTTCCAAGTTCTCCGGTTGATGCTGGGGAGGCGGGAGAGAAGTCCGATCGAAGTCGGAAGAAGGAAGAAGCCGGGAGTCAGGAGTCAGGAGTCATAAAGAAGCAGGAAGAAGAATAAAAGCAGATTTTCCCAATTCTCCCCATCTCCACCTTTCCTCTGTATCCAAGTCTACATCCCCCTCATATCAAATCCGTTAGCATCTGAATAGTAAATTCGAGTTCACTGTTGACGGTTGACTGTTCACGGCGTCAACAGTCAACCGTCAACAGTCAACATCATTCCGGTGTAACCGGAAATGATATCAATCCCCAAAGCGAGAGACAAAACAGAACCCTCTTTTCCCCCCTACTCCCCTGATTAAGAGAAGTAGGAGGGATCGAAACTCAGCTACAAGCGACATTTATTATGGGTTTCAATCTTAAGTTGACATAAATGCCGATCGCTCGATCGCCCTTACAGGTGAACTTTGGAATCAACTTGAGGCAAGCCCATGCTGTAGTTGACAGCGCGGCTGTTAAGGTTATAGCTGATTTGGCCTTTTTGGAGGAGCGATCGCACCAAGTGTTCCAAGTCCGAACCGATACGGCGGAGGTTGTACTCGGTCAAATCTTGGCCCTCGTATGCGTCTACGAGTTCGTCGAACTTGGCCTGTATCTGTTTGACTGACTCGTCATTCCAGTTAAGTTCGTTATCTGGGTCAATATCGAGCGTCAAAAGGTCATTGCTGGGTACGAGTTCGTCATCTTCGAGGATAGCGGTGTATATGCGAATATGGCGGGTTGTTGACTTGAGCTGCATGACTTCTTATGTGTAAAGATTTTTTGCTGAATTAATTGTAATGGCACAGAGATGCGCGGGGAGGGTGGGCGATCGTCAATTTCTCGGAATCCCGAAATTTTTTAGTTGTTCAGCCGTCCAATTTTTGTAATATTCAGTTTTCTCTAAAGAATCGGAAGCTGGCTTCAGCTTAGAATTTACTTGAACAGTGAAGCCCGGATAGGGCATCTTCCTAGTATGAAGCCCGTCAATATTAAAATCTTCTTCGGGATGGATGTGAAAAGCCAGCAAGCCCAGCTCGGAAATCTGATTATTCAATTTGTCTATCAATTCTTTAGTTTCTGGCGCAGTAATTGCTGTTTTTTCGGGATTAATTACTACCATTATTTCCAACTCGGAATTGTAAAATTCATAAATCGATTTCATTATGGCAGAATCGCGATCGAACTCAGTCAGCGCTGAAAACCGCTCGATTTTGAATAAAATTTGATTAGCCAAGCGTGCCTTTTTAGCGAAGGGACAAATCGGTAAATCGCTAAAAACTGGATGCGGTAACTCGACAAACTCCGTCATCCATCTGAGGGTAGATTCTATAATTTCCGTGTCAGATTCATTCATCGACAATCTATGTATTTGATCTTTCAATACTCCGGACAGTTTTTAAGCAGCCAAAGTACCATAAGACAAGACTGAAGAAAGATTAGGATGGTTTAAAAT
>NZ_JAUBSA010000060.1:0-42432 GCF_036702115.1 Microcoleus sp. LAD1_D5
TTCTTGCACACTTCTCTCGCTCGCCCGCTCGAATAATCCAGGTCCGTCAGCTTTTGGCGCTTATTCAGCAAGTCCTAGATAGTCGGCTGCACAGAGATTAGTTGCTGCGTGGGGAGGATTTTTTGCACTGATTGCAATAATTTGCCCGTCAATTAATTCGACTCGTTCATCGGGATTGAGAATGCCAGTTTCGGTCATGAGGCGATATTCCTCTACAGTCCACAAGCGTAACTCTGTTACAGTCATGGCACAATTTCCTTGGGCGATATTATCTATTATCGATTCACATTCTAGTTTTTATTAAATTACTCGGTCAACAATCTAGATTTAGCTGTAATTGCTCCCACACACCACAAAATGGCATTGAGAATTTCCGAGCGCTGAATATCTTCTGCGTCTAAAAAACTTGCAAACTCTTCCTCAATATTCAAATGGTCTGCCAAATCATAAAGTATGCGCTTGTATTCAGTTGGCATCGGTATTAAAGTAGCTTTCACTAAATCGAAAAGCGCGTTCAAACAGTTGAGGATAGTAGCTGACTCGTCAAAATCTTCGGCATCGAGCAAGTACAGCGTTTCTGCAATGTCGCAAATAGCGTCTATTTGTGTGGGTGGCTTTCCCAGTTCGCTGACATCGATATTGCACAATTGGAGAGCGTTAATCGCTAGTTCTGGACGGGTAAAAAATACAAGTTGACCCCCGGCTACTAAGGGCGGCTCTTGTTCTCCATAGACAATGAGAGTATATAGATTTGGTATTTCGGTGCCGGGGTCGATCCGAAAACCGAACAGCCACAACAATTTTTCTGTATTTGGGTTCGCTGTTTGCAGTGTTGTTGGAAAAAATTTTGGTTCTGACATGAATTTTTGATATCTAAAATACGGTGTTAAACTCTGTTTTTACGCCAAAAAAATATCGATAGAAACCGGGTTAACAAGGCAAGAGTGCGTAATCTTTTTTTCCTATAAACTCTGCTGGATTATGTCGCAGCACTCAGCGACAGTTGCTCTTTTTTCCATTGCTGCTACTAGGGCTTCGTAAGCTGATTTGTGGCTTTCTATCAGGTTTTTTGCTCGCAGCAAACCCCAGTTTTGTTTGAGTTGAATTTCGGAACTGGGACGGCGCAGTTGTGTTAAAATTGCACTAATTTTTGTGCGGTCTTCTGCTCCTCCTTGTGCACTGCCGTAAACAAATTTTTCGGCGACTATTCCGGCCATCCACACTGTGCAGTATTGGTCTAAAAGTTGGGCGGAAAGAGTGCCGTTTTGCAGTTGAGATGCTAATTGTTCGTCTTCAAAGCGGACGCCGCCTTGGGCTGTTTGACCTTGTTTAAATGCTTCCCAAGCGTTGAGGGCGTAGCTGGTTACGGGAATTCCCAACAGGTACGCGACTAGGAAGTGTCCGGCTTCGTGGTGAAGGATACGATCGCGCTTTTGTTTGGAAGTTCCCCCCAGCCAATCTAATAAAATAGTACCGCCTTGACCTTGCCACTGGAAACTGTCAAGGGTGGCTAGCCCCAACAGGCAAAAAGTGGCGATCGCAGGTACGGCTTCTGGCAAGTTGAATAGGGGCCCCAACAATATTGAAACGGTGATGGCAAAGATAGAAATAGCAATAATATTCAAAGAAGTGTCTTTCATAATGGGGAATGGGTAACTGGGAATTGGTAATGAGTAATTTGTAATAGGGAATTGGTTTTAGAGGTAAACTCAGGTACGATCGCGCGATCGGTTTGGCAGCGTCGGGTCGATCGCAGCAGCCGGGACTTCCGACAAAAACACCACCTTCCAGTTTGACTGAAAATTGCCCCTCCGAAGCCACCGATATTAAAAAGATATTAAAATAAATCAAAGTCCAGTAAAAGTGTTAGTGGAATCCTTCATGTCAGTTTTGGCAGCGATCGCAGTTTTAGGTATCTTGATTGTCGTTCACGAACTCGGCCACTTCTTGGCGGCGAGACTTCAACACATCCACGTCAACCGCTTCTCTATCGGTTTCGGGCCCGTCCTCTGGAAGTACCAAGGCCCGGAAACTGAATATGCCCTCCGCGCCTTTCCCCTGGGAGGTTTCGTGGGTTTCCCGGACGACGATCCAGACAGTACAATTCCCCCAAATGACCCGAATTTGCTCAAAAATCGCCCCGTGCTCGATCGGGCGATCGTCATTAGCGCAGGGGTAATTGCCAACTTAATTTTTGCTTACTTCCTGTTGGTGGTGCAATTGGGTACTGTCGGCGCGGCAGAAATGAACTACCTACCGGGAGTTAAAGTCCCGGAAGTCGCCGCAGAAGTCAGTTCGGCCGCGAAACAAGCGGGAATTCGATCGGGCGACGTTGTTCTGTCTGTTGACGGCAAGGAATTGGGCGCTTCCCGCGAAGCAGTCAAATTATTGGTCACAGCCATCCAAGATCATCCCAACCAACCCCTAGCGTTGGAAATTCAGCGCCAAGAACAAAAATTTGTGGTGACAGTAACTCCTGAAGAGTCGCCCGACGGCAAAGGTCGCATTGGCGTGCAGCTAACTTCTAACGGCACTGTGGTGCGGCAGAGGGCCGGATTTGTAGAGGCGTTTAGCAAGGCCGCCAAAGAATTTGAGCGGATTGTGGTGCTGACGGTTCAAGGTTTCGGGCAGTTACTTAGCAATTTCAGCCAGACTGCCGACAAGTTGTCCGGGCCTGTGGCGATTGTGGCGATTGGTGCAGGGATTGCCAAATCGGATGCTGCGAGTTTGTTTCAGTATGCTGTGCTAATTAGCGTCAATTTGGCTGTGATTAATATCTTGCCTTTACCTGCTTTGGACGGCGGTCAGCTAGCTTTTCTGTTGATAGAAGGACTGCGGGGCAAGCCTCTGCCGAACCGCATTCAGGAAAATGTCATGCAGACTGGTTTGGTGTTGTTGCTGGGTTTGGGAATTTTCTTGATTATTCGGGATACAGCTAATTTGGCTGGGTTCGATTTGATGGGCAATCTTCGGCAACAATAGTCAGTAGTCAGTAGTCAGTAGTCAGTAGTCAGTAGTTGGTTGTTATTGGTTATTGATTATTGATTATTGATTATTGATTATTGATTATTGATTATTTGTTATTTGTTGGTGGCCACTAATAACCTATAAGATGAGTCAACAGTTAAAAATTAACAGTCATTAGTCATTACAGCAATTTTGACTCATGACTAATATTCGCTCATTAAATTTGGTAAAAAAAGCAATGATTACACAACTGCAATCTCCCGAAAAATCAAAAATAGTCTACCCAGATGACAACGGAGAACCCATGTCAGATAATACCGAACAGTTTCGATTAATCGTCTGGATTAAAGAAAATTTAGAACTTTTATTTGCGAGTGTTGCTGATGTTTTTGTGGCGGGTAACTTACTGTGGTATCCAGTAGAAGGAAATAATAAACTTGCTCAAGCACCAGATGTGCTGGTAGCCTTTGGCAGACCGAAAAGATATCGAGGTTCATACCAACAGTGGAACGAAGATAACATTCCGCCGCAAGTCGTGTTTGAAATTTTGTCCCCTGGCAACCGTCTAACTCCGATGATTCAAAAATTCAAATTTTACGAACGCTACGGCGTGGAAGAATATTACTTGTACAACCCTGAACAAGTGGATTTAACTATATGGCAGCGTCGAGACCAAGAATTAGAAGCTGTAGAATCGGCGGATGGTTGGGTAAGTCCCAGACTAGGAGTGCGGTTTCAACTATCAGAAACCGCACTACAAATATTCGGACCTAACGGAGCGCCATTTGTAAGTTTTGTGGAACTCGCTCAACTGCGACAGCAAGCAGAATTAAGAGCTGAACAAGAACAGCAAAGGGCCGAACAAGAACGCCAAAGAGCCGAACAAGCAGAAACTTTGCTGGAACAAGAACGATCGCGATCGGAAGCTTTAGAAGCTCGACTCCGCGAAATGGGAATCGACCCCAATCTTTTGTAAATGACTGATAACTAATGACTAATGACTAATGACTAATGACTAAAAAGTTAAGTTTAAAACAACGATCGCTCGAAATTCTGATTCGCCTCAAACGCCTCTATCCAGAAGCTCCTTGCACTCTCAACTACGAAACTCCCGTGCAGTTGCTGGTGGCGACGATTCTCTCGGCTCAGTGTACGGACGATCGAGTAAATCTGGTAACGCCGGCTTTGTTTGAGCGTTTTCCCGATGCGGTTGCTTTGGCAAATGCGGATTTAGAAGAACTAGAAAGTCTCGTGCGATCGACTGGTTTCTACCGCAATAAGTCTAAAAATATTAAAGGTGCTTGTCAGGCGATCGTCAATAAATTTAACAATCAAGTGCCGCAGCGGATGGAACTGCTGCTAGAATTGCCCGGAGTTGCCCGCAAAACGGCTAATGTCGTTCTCGCCCACGCTTTTGGTATTAATATGGGCGTGACGGTAGACACTCACGTCAAACGTTTGACTCAACGGTTAGGATTGACCGAACATACCGATCCTATAAGGATCGAGCGGGATTTGATGATATTGTTGCCACAGCCGGATTGGGAAAATTGGTCGATTCGGTTGGTTTATCACGGCAGGGCAGTTTGTAATGCGAGAAATCCGGCTTGCAATATTTGCGAACTTGCAGATTTGTGTCCTTCTGCTAATAGTTTGGTGTTGCACCAAGGTTAAGTACAGACAAGATGCCTGTACCACAAAAATCTTTAGTTATTGCAGATTTGTACCCTTTTGTTAATAGTTAGGTGTTACACCAATGTTAAGTACAGGCATGATGCCTGTACCACAAAAATGTTGAGTTATTGTGGAACAGGCATCTTGCCTGTTGCTAAAAATCTTGTTGACAAAAGAAATAATTCAAATAAAACCGATCCGAAATCACAAAAATATAGTAAAATAGTAGATTGTGATTTATCTAAGGATATCAACAGATTATGGCTAAAAAGAGCATGGTCGAGCGCGAGAAAAAGCGCCAGAGACTCGTAGACAAGTACGCCGACAAGCGGGAAGACCTGAAAGACCAGTTTGACCAAGCTAACAATCAGATGGACAAAATGGCGATTCACCGCCAACTACAACAGCTACCCCGCAGCAGTTCGCGGACTCGCTTGCGGAACCGCTGCTGGGCAACTGGACGACCCAGAGGTTACTATCGTGACTTCGGACTGTCTCGCAACATGATGCGAGAAATGGCTCACGAAGGTCTTTTGCCCGGTGTTGTGAAGTCTAGCTGGTAGCACGAAGGAAGAAGGAAGAAGGAAGAAGGAAGAAGGAAGAAAGAAGAAAAAAACTCACAATTAATCGGCAGGATTATGTTTGGGGTTGATTTTTGTTTCAGACTTATGAGTTAAATTTTCCTCCTTCTTGCTTCACTGACCACAGCATTTATCGATGCCGAGACTTTCGAGTAACAAGTCGCTGACGGCATTGGCGATCGCAAATTCGCCGTAGAAGCTTTTAGAAAAATCATAGGCCTGCATTTCGGTGACGATCGCAATTACGAGGCTGCCCAAGTCGTTTTCGCCTTCCATACGCTGGCGGACATAGATTTGGGCAGCTCTTTTAGCTATTTGCTGGTTGGCTGCTTCTGGGATAAACTCGGAGTCTAGCCATGCCAGCAGCGTTTGTTGGAGCCATTGGCCTTCTTGTTCGGGGTTTTTGGCGGGCGGTAAGGTAATAGGTTCGATGATTTCAGACATGATTATTCCTAATTGCTAATGTTGACTTTGAAAAGTTAACTGAGAAATGACAACTGATAAATATATGCAATATGATATACCGACAATTATACAAGGATATGCACAAGGCTATTTTTTGATGGCCAATGACGGCGAGGAAAGTTTGGGGTGGTATTCGAGCCGTCAGCGGGCGCTGATTCCCCTGGATGAAAGATTTACCTATCCCACATCGCTGCGCCGCCAACTCAATCAAAATCGGTTTTCGGTGGCTGTGAACCGCGATTTTGGGGCGGTGGTTGAGGGTTGTGCCGATCGCGAAACGACTTGGATTTCTAAGGAGCTCAAGAAGATTTACTGGGGTTTGTATGAGGCCGGTTGGGCTTACAGCTTCGAGACTTGGTGCGGCGACGAATTGGCGGGCGGTATTTTAGGATTGTCGATCGGCGGTGCGTTTATTGGGGAGTCGATGTTTTACCGAATTCCCGAGGGTTCTAAGGTGGCGATGGTGAAGTTGGTGGAGAGATTGCGCGATCGATCTTATCTGATGTTCGATGCTCAAATGAACAATCCGCACTTGGAAAGATTCGGAGCTTATACTGTTAAGGAAAAACTGTACAACACTCTTTTGCAAGCAGCTTTGAAGCGTCGCTGCTCGCTATTGTGAATATTCTGTCACTTGGAAAGTTGCAGTGCCATTTCCGGCACTGATAGTGGCTTCAAACAATAGTATAATTAAGCTGAGATACTTCTCGGGGACAACCACAATGCAAGTCACAACAGAAGAAATTATTTATCCCTGCAGCGACGGTCAACCGATGGCAGATAGCACAATTCAATACAAATTAATTGTCAAAATTAAAGAAGGCTGCGAATCGCTGTTCAAAGATGACCCTAACGTTTTTGTAGCGGCCGATTTACTCTGGTATCCGGTTGAGGGGAGACCAGATATTTCTCAAGCGCCCGATGTGATGGTGATATTTGGGAGGCCAAAGGGCGATCGACGTTCTTACCTACAATTTCGTGAAGATAATATTCCTCCCCAAGTCGTGTTTGAGATTCGCTCTTTCAGCGACAGCCAAATAAAAATGAACAAGAAATTTTCATTTTACAATCGCTACGGAGTCGAGGAGTATTACCTTTATAACCCAGCACAAAATGAGTTGACTGGTTGGCAAAGAATTGAAGGAATGTTAGAAGTAATTGAACCGATGGAGGGCTGGATAAGTCCAAGATTGGGAGTGCGGTTTGAGTTAGAATCGGAAGGGTTAGAAATTTATCGACCTGATGGACAAAAGTTTCTTTCCTATTCCGAATTAGATGAACAGCGAGAATTAGAGCGACGGCGTGCCGAACAAGAATTTCAGCGGGCAGAAGAAGCCTCGCAGCGCGCAGAAGAAGCTTTGCAGCGGGCCGAACAAGAAGCTCAAAAAGCCGAACGTTTAGCCGCCAAACTGCGCGAATTGAACATCGATCCTGATAGCATTTAAGCTCGAACTAGGAGAATAAACCCGGTTTGTCAAAGAAATCGGGTTTCTGGGGATTGCAGTTATTTACTTTTTTCAGGGCGAACGGGGATATTTGGTCGATCGCCCCCCAGCTAAAATTACATATACTACAATATATAATACAGATATTAGAGCCAAAATCCTTGGAGCTCAGAAAAATCAGAATCGAAGCCCCTTGAATGTGTAAAAATACTGAAGCAAACATTACTAAACCCTGCACGGAGCAATTGTTGTGGATTCCAGATATAACCCCCAATCCATAGAAGAAAAATGGCAGCAGACATGGGCTGAGCAAAACTTAGACCAGATGCCAGAAGATACGCAAAAGCCTAAATTTTATGCCTTATCCATGTTCCCCTACCCGTCGGGAAACCTGCACATGGGGCACGTCCGCAACTACACAATCATCGATGTAATTGCCAGACTCAAGCGAATGCAAGGTTATCGGGTATTGAATCCGATGGGGTGGGACGCTTTTGGTTTACCCGCAGAAAATGCCGCCATCGAGCGCGGAATTCCCCCGGCAAAATGGACGTATGAAAATATTGCCCAAATGAAAGGCTTATTTCGCCGTCTCGGCATTTCCTTTGATTGGACAAAAGAAGTTACAACTTGTTCTCCCGATTATTATCGGTGGACTCAATGGATTTTCTTACAATTTTTAGAAGCAGGATTAGCATATCAAAAAGAAGCCGCAGTTAATTGGGACCCGATCGACCAAACAGTCTTAGCAAACGAACAAGTAGATAACGAAGGTCGTTCCTGGCGTTCCGGTGCCAAAGTCGAGCGCAAATTATTGCGGCAGTGGTTCCTCAAAATTACCGATTACGCCGAACAGTTATTAAACGACTTAGACAAATTGCCAGATTGGCCAGAAAGAGTCAAATTAATGCAAGCCAACTGGATCGGCAAATCAGTGGGCGCTTACTTAGAATTTCCGATTGTCGGAATGGATGAAAAAATCGCCGTTTTCACCACACGTCCCGATACAGTTTACGGCGTCAGTTACCTTGTTTTAGCGCCGGAACATCCACTAACTCAGCGCGTGACAACCGCAGACAGAAAAGCCGCCGTAGAAACCTTCATCAAAGAAGTGGCCGCCCAAAGCGAGATCGATCGGACAGCCGAAGACCAACCAAAGCGCGGCATCCCCACAGGCGGCAAAGCAATCAATCCTTTCAACGGCGAAGAAATTCCCATTTGGATTGCCGATTATGTGCTGTACGAATACGGCACCGGCGCAGTTATGGGAGTACCAGCCCACGACACGCGAGATTTCAAATTTGCCACTCAATATCAACTGCCAATTAAAGTAGTAATTGTGGATGATGATGAAGTTCCGTTGACGGAAGCTTACACCGAACCCGGAATTATGATTAATTCTGAAAGCTTCAACGGCATGGATTCAATTAAAGGCAAAGCAGCGATTATTCACCATGCCGAAAATGCAGGCTATGGCAAAGCCCGAATCCAATACCGCTTGAGAGATTGGTTAATTTCTAGACAGCGTTATTGGGGCGCTCCGATTCCCGTAATTCACTGTCCCACCTGCAGAACTGTCCCCGTCCCTGCATCTGATTTGCCCGTCTTGTTGCCGGAAAATGTAGAATTTACGGGCAAAGGTTCGCCCTTGGCAAAGATGGAAGAATGGGTAAACGTTCCTTGTCCCAGTTGCGGCACTGCGGCGAAGCGGGAAACAGATACGATGGATACTTTTATCGATTCTTCGTGGTATTTCTTGCGCTATCCCGATGCTCAAAATCAAGATCAAGTCTTCGACAGTGCGAAAACTAATGATTGGATGCCAGTAGACCAATATGTGGGCGGCATCGAACACGCAATCTTGCACTTACTGTATTCGCGGTTCTTTACCAAAGTTTTGCGCGATCGGGGTTTGATCAATTGTGACGAACCATTTAAACGCCTGTTAACTCAAGGCATGGTACAAGCAATGGCATACAAAAACCCCGTTACTGGCAAATACGTTCCCCCAGCAGATATAGACCCCGCAAATCCTAAAGATCCTCAAACGGGCGAAGCTTTGGAAGTCTTCTACGAGAAGATGTCCAAATCAAAATACAATGGTGTTGACCCCTTGAAAGTTATGGGCAAATATGGGGTAGATACGGCGCGGATGTTTATTTTATTCAAAGCGCCGCCAGAGAAGGATTTGGAGTGGGACGACGCTGATGTGGAAGGGCAATTTCGCTTTTTAAATCGCGTTTGGCGCGTGGTTACAGAGTTTGCTGGACGAGTCCCTGCCACCCCCGCTCAAGCAGGAGAGAATGCGGAATTAAGTAAACCTGAGAAGGATTTGCGGCGGGCCATTCACACTGCAATTAAGGAAGTTAGCGACGATTTGGAGGGTGATTATCAGTTCAATACTGCTGTTTCGGAAATGATGAAACTCAGCAATGCTTTGAATGATGCTAAATTTAAAGATTCGCCAGTTTATGCAGAAGGAATTAACACTTTGATTCGCTTGTTAGCGCCTTTTGCACCGCATATTGCTGATGAATTGTGGCACAATACTGGTAACACTGAATCGGTGCATACGCAAACTTGGCCTAGTGTCGATCCATCTGCATTAATTACCGATGAAATTACGCTGGTAATTCAAGTTATGGGCAAGACTCGCGGCACAATTCAAGTGCCTTCTGGTGCTGATAAAGCTGCGTTGGAAAAGTTTGCTCGTGAGTCGGAATTGGCCAAGCGTCACCTGGAAAGTAAGGAGATTAAAAAGGTAATTGTAGTGCCTGGAAAGTTGGTTAATTTCGTGGTAGCTGGATAAAGATGAGAAACCCGGTTTCTTTAATAAACCGGGTTTCAGAGACTTGCAGTTAAGAAGTAGCCATTCCAAAAATGAGTAATCTAAAAATTTCCCGACTATGGCTTACGCACTCCGCCAAAGAAACCCGGTTTTTTAGCGAATCTGCTGATTCTAACAAAGTATTTTCGTAAACAACCCGGTTGCTGAGCACCCATGCGTAAGTCCAATTTAATTGTTAGTTTCAAAAAGCAATTGCACGATCGCTCCGCATTCCAATTTTAATACAGATTGAGCGCTGCCGCCGTTAACGGCAATCTCTAGCCAACCGTCAGAACCAGTTATGGCAATTAAATCGCCCGGTTCGCTGTCGCTGTAGGTTTTACCGCTGGGGATGCGAATTGCATCCGAACTATTGCTAATAGTCAATGACCAATTGTTACCTATAATGCAATTATTGGGGATATTAGTAATTAGGTTGCCAAAGCGATCGACATATTGAATGCAGCCTGCTGCACCTGTGGCTGTAACGGCACAATTTCGTATCTCTAACTCTACTAAACTTGCAGGGTCGATCGCCTCCCCCAAGTCTTCCAACGCCACCCCGTTCGCCAAGTGAGCGCCCGCTACTGCAAAAATATCGCGACCGTGGAAAGTGCTGCTGGGTTGATGTGTGCGCCAGTATTTGGGGTTGGTGAGTTCCACAGATGCGATCGCACTTTCCCGACTCAACACCCCGCTAAACAACCCGTTATCCGGCCCGACAAGAAAGCAATTAGCACATTTAATCGCAACCCCGCGTCTCTTGCTTCCCACCCCCGGATCGACGACAGCAACGTGTACGGTTTCCGGCGGAAAATAAGCAAAAGCAGTCATCAAACAAAACCTCGCCGCCGGAATATTTTGAGATGGTATTTGGTGCGTAATGTCAATAACTTTTAACTGCGGGTTAATTTGGGCGATCGCACCTTTCATCACTCCCACATAAACATCGCTTAATCCAAAATCCGTCAGCAGAGTTATAATTCTATTTTTAGACATATATCCACAGGTAAAAATATGGTATCACAATGGGAAAACTTTCTGCAAAACTTGGGAGAATGGCACGGTTCTTTTACCCAGTTATCGCCGCGAGGAGAGGTACTTCAAGATACTCCTAGCATTATTTCTCTCGAAGGTTTCAATGACAACAAAACCGTGCGATTGAAACTCCGTCGGTTTTCCCCAACTCCTAGCGGTATCGGCGAACCGGAAGTGAGCGAACTTGTGCGAGAATATCAAGCTTTGGGACGAGATATCCTGTTTTTTGAGAATGGAGCTTTTTGTCAGGGAACTATTCAACTAGCGCCTTATTCTGAGTGCGGTGCCGAGTTTGGTTTTATCTACAATTATCGCCGGTTGCGCTTCGTTCAGCTCTACAATACCGACGGAAATTTATCAAACCTTACCTTAATTCGGGAAAAGCAGCCTGATAAAAATGTCCCCGAACGTCCGCCTTTAACTGTTGAAGATTTGCTGGGAGAGTGGCAGGGCGAGGCCGTGACAATTTATCCTGATTCGCGTTCTCCTGACTTTTATTCTACCAAACTGCAATTGCATTTGGAAAGTAGCGATCGCCTACTGCAGAAAATTACTTTTGGCAGTAATGCTACTGTTATCAGTTCTAGCGCCAGGATTAACGGTTCAGTTCTGCACTTTAACGAAGGTGCTTCGCCCGTGCAAGTTATTCTGCTTCCTGACGGCGGTTCTTGCACTTTACCTGTCAAGATTGAATTGAGAAAACCTATATTTTTTGAGGCCGGTTGGTTGGTAGAACCTGAGTTGCGGTTTCGGATGATTCGCAGTTACAATGAGCGGGGTGAATGGGTAAGTTTGACTTTAGTTACTGAACGCAAAATTAGTCATTAATTAGTAGGGGCTGGTTCACCAACCCTCTTTAATTTCCACCAAAAATCTACATAAACCCGCCCCCATTTATAGTAGACGAAAGTTTAAGTAGCAGCGAATTTTATTCGCCGGACTTTGTTTCCTGGGTTTGCGATTGAATCACCGCACTCCAATCATCATTGTTAACAGCCGCTTCCAAATCCTTAGCCTGTTCGCCATCACTTTTGGCGGCTGTTTCTAACTCTTTGGTAAGAGTTGAATCGGCCATTGCTTTCCGCAATTTCAGCTTCTTTTCCTCATAAGCTTTTTGTTCCTCCGCAGACATTGCCGATCGCGCTGCTTGGCCTACCGTAGCCGCCCACATTTCGCTTTCAGCACCGTTTCCAGGCGGAATGCTGCCAATTTCTGCTATCCAAGCATCCCGCAAACTTTCCATTTCTTCCCGCTTCGGGAATTTGAAAGTTTGCACGCGCAGGAAAGCACAATTTTCGGCGCCATTTTGGGCGATGTGACCGTTGATTGAAAGCAGGATATTTCTGGAATAACCTACATACTGAGTGTTGCGGGAAGTGTTCATTACAGCGTAAACGCCGGCGACTTTCGCGTTAGTTGCCAAATCGCGCCACGTATCGATCGACATTACTTGCGTGCCGTCATTTTCTAATTCAGAAATTGCTGCATCTGCGCTGTGTTCTGAGTCGGAACTGTATAAAAAGTTGTGCAGTCCTTCATGGGCGACAGGTACGTTTTGATGTTCAATTGCTACGTCTAGATCGGCATTCACTTGATTAGCTTCCATAAAACCCAATTCCTCAAAAAATGTCAACTTTACTCATTAAATCCCGCTTTCAGGGGCGGGCAAGATGCCCACCCCACAATAAAGTTCTCTTTGTGGAACAGGCATCTTGCCTGTTCTATTGTTTTTTTGCCCTTATCTACTTAACTTACTGCAATTTGTTGCAATTCCTCGTCAGTCAATTTAACATCGAGCGCCCGCACAGAGTCCTCAATACTCGATACTTTGGTCGCACCGGGAATCGGAACGATGCAAGGCGATTGAGCCATCAACCAAGCTAACACTATACAGTAAACTGAAACGTTTTTTTCTTCGGCTAATTTTGCGATCGCAGGCATATCTTCCAAGCTTGTGGCGCGGCGGCTTCCTCCTAAAGGGCTCCAAGGAAAAAATGTCAGTTTTTCGGTTTCGCAATATTCCAGTACGCCGTCTGATTCTGGCTGTCTGTGCCAAGGATTATATTGATTCTGCACGGAGACAACTTCTACTGTATCGCGGGCACGTTTGATCTGCTCTACAGAAAAGTTGGACACTCCAATAAATCGAATCATTCCTGCTTCTACTGCTTCTTTTGCGGGTGCTAGGGCTGCTTCGATGGTATAAGCGGGATCGGGCGAGTGATATTGCCAAAGGTCGATCGGTTTCTGACCGCCCAACGCTTCAAAACTTTCGCGAATTGCCTGGCGCAAATGATGGGGATTGCCGTTGCGCGTCCATGCACCTTGAGGCCGCATTAAGCCGCCTTTAGTGGCGACAGTAACGGCCCGAGTATCTCCGGTATACTGTTCCAAAGCTTTGGCAATCAGTTGCTCATTGTGGTGTTTGTCGGATTCATCTTGGCAGTAGGAATCTGCGGTGTCAATTAGGGTGACACCCAAATCGAGGGCGTGGTGAATTACCGCAATAGATTGCGATTCGGGCGGCCGGCTACTTAAGGACATTGGCATACCTCCAAGACCGATCGCGCTGATAGTAAAATTACTGTTACCCAGTTTTTTTCTTTTCATTGGTTTGCCTTCGTTTGCGTGGTTTATTTCCAGTTTACATTTCCAGGATAGGTTGAAATCTTACATTTATTTAACTATCTAAGTAAATAGAAAAAAATATTTTTTAGATAAGCTGTTGTGCCTTGAAAATGTATATTTCAATTTCCTATTCCCCCGTCTCAAATCCTCTCCCTCTCAAACATAATAGACAATCTAGATCTGCTGCAGCTTACCTACCGACTTAACTAGCTGGAAGCGCTGGTGTAAAAGCGGAGTGCAAATTGCCAGAAGTAGCGGGAGAAAAATAACAGCCCGATCGCCAATATTCCCGCCCCTGCGATCCAAACGATTTCACCTCTCCCCAGCATGGCTTCTGCAGGCACAGTCGTCAAGAAGGCAACGGGAACTACGAAAGTGAAGAAAAATCGATAAGCTGCGGGGTAAGCTGCCATTGGAAATCTACCCGCTTCTAACAATCCTTCGAGAACTTCGGTAACATTGTAAATTTTGACAAACCAAATGCTGGTTGCCCCTAACATAAACCATATACTGTAAAGAGTAATAGTTCCGAAGAACAGCGGTATTGCTGTTAAAAAATAGTTGCCGATTTCTACTCCCAATTTGTTAGCAGCATACAGCAGCAATACGGTTCCCAAGATTAAATCTGGGATTCCCCAAGGGGAAACTGTGTTTGCAGATAGCCAGAATTGGGAACTGATGGGTTTGAGGAGTACGAAATCGAGAGTACCTTGCTGGACTCGATCGACAATACGGCTGAGATTAGGTGCTAGAAACGTTGACGAAAACCCCTGCAAAATCGTGAAAATACCGAGTACAACTAAAGCCTCTTCCCATGAATAGCCCGAAAACCTGTAGCCGGTACGGTAGAACAAAAACAGCCCAAACAAGCTGCCCGCAAGATTCCCGAGGCTGCTGAGGGCCGCGAGGACAAAGTTGATGCGGTATTCTAGTTCCGCGGAGATCGCCGCACCCCAGAACAATTTCAGTACGTGCAAATATCGTCCCATGTTTGTCGCCATTTTTTGCCGTTGAAATACTTAGATTTCATCCTATTGTAAAGCTTGTGTGAAGTTAACTGCTGTACTGGCTCCTCTTTTCACTATAATTTTAAATTATTTAGACCCCTTAGTTAAGTTGTTTGACTAACACGGAGTATTAACTTATCTAACAATATTTAAACAAAGATTACAATTATTAATTTAAGTCTATCCTCACCCAGTATGTTTTGGCAATTATTAAGAATAATTGATGTTTTGACACCAACAATCGCTTGATTGATGGGAAATACTAATATGTTACAAGTCTTAATCTTATAAAGATTTGACAAATATAGCCATCCTAAAATTTAGGACTCCTGCAAGGATTACTATATGATAAGAGTTGAGGGTAAAGATACAAGATTAAGGCACCTGGATAGCGCGCATAAAACGAAAATTTTTTGTTATTCTAAATTAGACAACAACTTTCTAAGATATTCAATTCAATTACTAATTTACTATCTAAAATTTGCCGATGTTCCAATTCCGTATCAAAATCAAAGATCAAAATCAAAGCAATCATTCTCTGCGCCCGCGATCACATTATAAATTTATCATACTTTGATTGAGCAACGCCTAATTGTAATTAACATCCTGTCCCTCCCTGAAGCAGGGCTGGGGGGACAGGATGAAAGGGGAAACGAGACTTAAAGCGAGCGATAAACCCGATAGTTAATTTCAGGGAAAATATTATCAATCTCCTCAACCTTCTCCAACCAACCCGAATCAACTTTCCCTTCTTTCACTTCATCGTACAGCTTGTGAAAGCGCATTAAGTGCGATCGAGTCCGCCGCACTGCATAGGGCACCATCGTCCCTGTACGCATGATAAATGCCCAGTCAGAAGATTGAGCTAGCAGCACTTCCCGCGCCGCCTGGTTCAAAGCCCGCCACTGCAATTCATCCGCAGGTTCCATGCTTCCCAACTCAATCATCCGTTCCGCAGCTTTGTGCAAGTGCGGGTAAATCCAAGCATTGGTATCGTTGAGCCAATACTCGTGGAAACCCCGGAAACCCCAGCTAGACTGAGACGGGCGGCACACTTGCTGAGTCCGATTTCCCCGCAAATAATCGGCTAAGTGCGTCATCTCGTAGGTATTTTGGTCGTACCAACTCTTGCGGAACAGGTAATCTAAGAACCAAGGCCCTTCGTACCACCAGTGGCCGAAAAGTTCCGCGTCGTAAGGCGAAACAATAATCGGCGGACGCTGCATAATGCCGTTGAGGTGCTCGACTTGCCGTTCCCGGTTAAAAGCAAAGTTGCTGGCGTGTTCGGCCGCTTTTTCCCTTGCCCAGTAAGGATCGTACAACTGTTTATCGCCTAAACCCAATCCGCGACCGGTGATTTTGTGATATTTAATCCCGGTATTTTTCCGCTGGCCGTTGGGCATGATGTAGGGCTTAATGTAATCGTAGTCAGCTTCCCAACCCAAATCTTTGTAGAATTCGCGGTATTCGGCCGCGCCGGGATAGCCGACTTCGGAAGACCAAACCTGCTGCGAGGATTCGTGATCCCGGCCGAAGGCGGCTACTCCAGATTCGGTGAAAATCGGGGCGTAGCTGCCGTAGCGGGGACGCGGGCGGGCGTAGAGGATGCCGTGACCGTCTGTGAGAAAGTAGCGGAGGCCTGCGTCGGCTAACATCCGTTCTAAGCCTTCGTAGTAGGCGCATTCGGGCAACCAAATGCCTTTTGGTCTGCGGCCGAAGTTTGCTTCGTAGTTGTCGCAGGCTACTTGAATTTGTGCCCAAACTGCTTCGGGGTACATTTTCATCAGCGGTAGGTAGCCGTGGGTGGCACCGCAGGTGATGATTTCGAGGTTGTTGGTATCTTGGTGTTCTTTGAAGGCTTTGACTAAATCTCGATCGTACTTTTCCCAAAAGTTGCGGACTTGAGAGAAATGGGCGGCGTAATGTTCTGCCAAATAGCGGAGGTGACCGTTTCCGCTATTGTGTTCGATTTCGAGATCCGCTAATTCTTCGAGTTTGGCCAAGTGGTCGTCGAAGCGGTCTTGCAGCAAGGGGTCGCGCAGCATTGCCACCAAGGGCGGCGTCATGCTCATGGTAATTTTAAAGTCGATGCCGTCGCGCTTGAGCCCTTCAAAGACTTGCAGCAGGGGAATGTAGGTTTCCGCGATCGCCTCAAACAGCCATTCTTCTTCTAAAACGTAGTCGCTTTCGGGGTGGCGGACAAAGGGCAGGTGGGCGTGGAGAACGAGGGCGAGGTAGCCAATAGTCATAAAAAAATTTGGTAAGTGGGAAACGAGCGTGTCTTTAGACCTGAGAGGGAAACGGCTAGGCGGTTTGAAGCGCCGTGAATCTTTCCATTACACGAGGATCGCTAGATGGGAGTGTACTTTTGTAATGTACTTTCAGTGGGACAATTACCACATCAAACCTCGCAATCCTGTACGCATAATGTTCGCTCCATCAGGAGCCTCTATAAGATGGGTAATGTTAGCTTGCGCCTTAGTTAAGGGCCGATACTATATTTAGGACACTGATTTAACCCAATAAGTCTATTTAATCCTAAATTTCGCTTGGCAAGGAACTAGCGAGAACACTCCCTGGTAGGTATTTAACTCTTACCGTTAACGTAGTACGCAGCTACACATCTGGTCAACTATCGTTTAAGTCTGAGGCTGGAAGCCCAGTATCTTTAGACATGGGTCGTTGACAGTGATTTGGATGCCGTAGTTATTAACTGACGCCAGTTAGGGACTGTTTTAAAATATTTTAAGATTTTATGCTGAAACGGGACTCACAAAATGCCGTGTTTTTTTAATGGCCTTTCTCTAACAAACTAAATGTCAGCAAATTCTGATTTTCTGCTTGCTGTCGGATTAGGGCTGCTGCTGTTTGAGAGTCTACTGGCTTTGAGAAAAAGAATCCCTGGGCGTACTCACATTTTAACCCTTTTAGTATAGATAGTTGCGAAGCTTCTTCGACTCCTTCGGCTACTACATCCATGCCTAAATTGTGGGACAAAGTAACGATCGACCGCACAATTTCGGTCGGGTCAATCCCTCCTTTACTGAAATCGAACTCACCTCCCATCCTGCTAACAAAAGAGCGGTCTATTTTTAAGGTATTGGTGGGGAAGCGGTGCAGGTAGGAAAGCGATGAATAGCCGGTGCCGAAGTCATCAATGCACAAGTGTATGTTTCGGGTTCTGAGCTGCACCAGCATTGCTGTTACTGATTCGGAATTTTCTATGAGTACGCTTTCGGTAATTTCTAGTTTTAAACTGCTGCCGTCTAGGTGAGTTTCTGCGAGAACTTGGTCGATGTATTCGATTAAATCTGGCTGAGAAAACTGTTTGACAGAAATGTTGACGCTAACGCTCAAGGGGTGGTTGCTGGGAAATAGCTGCTGCCACTGGCGGATTTGGTGGCAAGCTGTGCGAAGTACCCAGCGGCCCAGGGGTACGATCAAGCCGGTTTCTTCGGCGATGGTGATGAATTCACCGGGGGAAACTAAGCCGCGTTCTGGATGCTGCCAGCGCACTAGGGCCTCAAAACTGGTAATTGTGTTATTGGCGATCGACACGATCGGCTGGTAGTGAATAATAAACTGGGGCGCTGCGGATAAGGGAGGTAAGACTGATTCGCAGGATGCGGGAAATTCTTCTTCTCTGACCGGCTCTCTAATTGATTCGATCGCCCGCCGCAGGTCGTTTTCTAGCTGCAACAGCCGCAAAGCGTGGGCGTGCATGGAACTGTTGAAAACTTCGTGTCGGGATCTGCCGAGTTCTTTGGCGCGGTACATTGCTGTGTCGGCGTCGCGCAACAGGGTTGTCGGTTCCAGGTATTCGCCAGAACTCAAAGCTATGCCGATGCTGGCGGTGATAAATACTTCGTGTCCGTCTAGGAGGATAGGGGAGGTAATTTTCTTTTGCAGGCGGTTGACAATGGTGGTAGCTTCATTGATGCCCTCGATGTCTTCTAACAACAGCACAAACTCGTCTCCTCCGAGGCGGGCTACTGTATCTCCGGCCCTCAGACAAGCTTCCAGACGCCGCGCGATCGATACTAGCAGTTGATCGCCGATGGCGTGGCCGAGGGAATCGTTGACTACTTTAAATCTATCTAAATCGAGAAACAGCACCGCAAACAAGTAGTCTTTGCGCCGTTTTGCCATCCTCAGAGCGTGTTCCAGCCGATCGGTAAATAGCGATCGGTTCGGCAATCCGGTGAGGGCGTCGTGAAAAGCATCGTGCAGCAGTTGTTCTTCGGCGAGTTTGCGCTGAGTGATGTCGTGACAGTTAATCACGATTCCCTGGACTGCGGGATCATACAGCAAGTTGGTGGCTACAGCTTCTACATAACACCAGGAACCGTTGCGGTGGCGGACTCGGTACTCAACTGGGCACTGGCTTCTTTTGGGGTTTTTAATGGCTTTGTGGAGGGTCTCGGTGATCGTGGCGCAATCGTCGGGGTGAACTATGTCTAAAGCACTGCGGCCGATCGCCTGGTGGGGCGCGTATCCTAAAATTCGCTTAACCGAAGGGCTGATGTAGCGGAAGATTCCTGCGGCGTCGAGAATGATCGTGATGTCTGTGGCGTTTTCAATCAGCGAGCGAAATCGCTGTTCGCTTTGGCGCAGGGCTGATTCTGCTTGTTTGCGATCGCTGATGTCCAGGGCTACTCCGTCTATAATTACGTCGCCGTTTTCGTTTTTGGAAAATTTAGCGCTGTCTTGCACCCACTTGACCTCTCCAGATCTCAGAACGATGCGGTACTGGCGATCGCACGGCAAAAGACTCGCTCTCGATGCTGCTACCCTGCTGTCACACGAGCTTTTGTCCTCTGGATGGATGATTTCGGTCAAGAGTTCCGGGTGCGAAATCACTTCTTCGGCCCCGAACCCAGTAACTTCGCGCACGCCCGGACTGATGTAGGGCATGGACATTGTGCCATCTGGATGCAGCACAGTGCGGTAGACTGAGCCGGGAATGTTGGCTGCCATTGTGGCTAGCTGCTGCTGGATGCCGCAAACTGCTGCTTCGGCGCGCTTGCGTTCTGCGAGTTCGGTTTGGGCTTGTTGGTAGAGTTCGGCTTGGTGGATCGCGATCGCGCACTGATCGGCTATGGCTTTGAGTAGCGACAGTTCTTCGACGCTCCAAGAGCGCGCCCGATCGCACTGATAGAGGCTAATTCCTCCCACAAATGACCGCTGGTAGAGCAGTGGGGCGATCGCGACGGCGCGAAACCCTAAACACTCTGCAGATTCTTGCAGGGACAGGCACAGTGTCGATAACTCGTCGATGATCAGGGTTTCCCCGGCCGCGAGCCCCGATCTGTAGTGCTCGGCCACTTTGCAATTTAACCCGACGAACCGTTCTCTGTTGGATGCTTTGCTGATGTAACGAATTCTGATGCCGCCTTCAGCATCTGGCTGCAAGATGGCGCAGGCGCTGATTTCAAGAGCTTCGTGCAGTTGATCTGCGGTGGTTTGCAGCACTTCGTCGAGTACAAGGGTGAAGCGCATGGCTTGGAGGATGCGGTTGACGATCGCTTCTCGCTGAGCTTGCCGCTGAATTTGGGTGATCGCTTCTTGTTGCTGGCGCCGCATTTTGTATTCTTGGAGCGATCGTTCTAAGACTGTTGGCAACCTAAACAGCCGCCCTTTTAATACGTAATCGGTCATTCCGGCTTTGATGCACTCAACTGCCGCTTCTTCTCCCAAACTTCCCGTTACTAAAATCAAGGGTATGTCTTGCCCTAATTCCTGCATTAATTTCAATACTTCTAAACCGTTGAAGCCGGGGAGGCGGTAATCGGATAGTACAGCATCGTACGTGCAATTATCGAGCAGTTTTCTGCACTCTGTTGCTGTTTCGGCAGTGTCGTAATTAAAATTTACTCCCCCCGCTTCTAAGGCGAGCACTATTAATTCCATATCTTCTGCCATGTCTTCGATAATCAACAATTTTAATGTTGATTCCGCTACCATTTTTAGTAGATAGTTGGTCTGATTTATATCTAACATAAGGTATTCGGGATGTTTTTAATTGGTTATTCGTGTTTTTGCTAGTATTTTTTGAGACTGAGTTTGGTTGTTAATTTTATCTCGATATTGTTAGTTATTTTTAGCACAATCAATTATATACTCTACTCTCAAAACCTTTATTTAGCACTGGCAGTCGAGGGCTAGCCGAACCGATTGGGGAGCATCCCAATTTTTTAAATAGCGTTTTTTAGGAGTACGAGCATCTTTCACAGCCAAGCCTAGATCTTTCGCTTCCATCCCTAACCATGAACACTCCTGTCACACCAAAATTCTGATGCTCTCACCGATTGTGACTTATTTAAGTGTATAAGAGTTTTAAATTCAGAATTTAAAACTCTTATCCACTTAACTTATGAATCTATATTACCGTTTGAGATTGTTTGCCCTAGTTTAAAGTAAAAGGTAGCTCCTTGACTAGGTAGGCTTTCGGCCCAAACCGTGCCGCCGTGGCGGTGAATAATCCGCTGGACGATCGCCAAACCGATGCCCGTACCTTCAAATTCCCTCTGGGAGTGCAGCCTCTGAAAGGCTCCAAACAGTCGCTCGGCATATTCCATCGGAAAACCCACACCGTTATCCTTGACAAAAATCGTTCCATCAGGTAAGGCCTCAATAACTATTGTAGCCGGAGTGCGTCCGCGGCTGAACTTGACGGCGTTGCTAATCAAGTTGCTGAACACCTGTTGCAGCAAGGTTGGATCTCCCATTACCCTCGGCAAATTTCCGACGGCAAATTCAACGCTGTGGGGAGTTTGGGCCGGATCTGCGACAGTTGGGGGTTTAGTCAATTTAATCGCATTTTGTACCAAACGGCTCAAATCGATCGGAATTTGCCTCAACTCGGTGCGAGTCACCCGCGACAAGGCGAGCAAACCGTCAATCAATAGGCTCATTTTTTGGCTGCTGTCTTCAATTATTTCCATATAGTGAACTATCTTGCGATCGCTCAAAGCCTCAGTTAATTCTAGCCGCTGCTTCAACGCTTCTACAAAACCTGAAATATGTCGCAAAGGTGCGCGCAAGTCGTGGGAAACTGAGTAAGAAAAAGATTCTAATTCTTGATTGGCAGCTTCTAATTGCTCTGTGCGTTCTGACAAAGCTTGTTTTGTCTCTACCAACTCAGTGATATCGCGAGAAGTGCCAATTAAAGCATAAACCTCGCCGTCGAGATTTCTGAGGGGAATTTTAAAAGTATCGTAGTAGGAATGGCCACCGGAACTCACAAATTTTTCCTGAAAGTGCAGAGTTTCGCCTGTTTCCAATACCTGCAAGTTTTCCCGGCAAAATCTTTCTGCGAGTTCTGCGGGAAAACATTCAAAAACTGTTTTGCCCTGCATCTCTTTCCTGCTGTTGAAACCGCAAATTTTGGCAACTGTTTTGTTGACAAAAGACTGGCGCATATTGGCGCGTTCGACCACATAAATGCGATCGGGCAAAGCATCAAAAAAAGTCTCTAATTCTGCGGTACGCTGGGCAACTTGAGCTTCTAAAGTTTCGTTGAGTTCTTTAAGTTCAGCTTCTACTCGTTTGCGTTCGGTGATATCTTGACCGATGCCGATACACCTGCCGTCGGAAAGGCGAACATTTGCCCAAGAAGTGTCGATAATTCGCCCGTCTCTAACTTGTGTTTTGAAGTCGCTCCAGTGCTGATTTGCTGCTTGGATTTCATCCAAAACGTATTGACGGTATTCTGGCTGCGGATAAAATTCTGCCAACATATCGCGGTCTTTGATTTCTGCAAAACTCCAGCCTAGCACTTGTTCCCAGTGGCGGTTTACCCAGTTTATTTGACCGCTGCTGCCCAAGAAGGCGATCATGATCGGCACGTTGTCGAAGATAGTTTGCAGCAATTCTTTTTGCTGTTTTAATGATTCTTCGGCTTGTTTGCGATCGGTGATGTCGAGTACGGAACCGATAATTTGCCTCATTTGTCCGTCTGGGGTTCTTTTGAAGATTGTAGAGCGATGGTGCACCCAGCGCCATTCCCCATTTTTGTGTTTGATTCTGTAGTCTCTGTCATCCGTTTCATAGGGATTGGTGCTGTGTTTTAGTCGCTCGATACCTGTAATTAGCTTTAACAAATCCTCGGGATGAACTAAGTTAGCGACAGCATCTCTACCCAAATCTTGCCATTCTTTGACAGTGTAGCCGAGTATGGCTGTGACAGATTCATTTGCATAAATATTTTTGTTTTCTACTGCATCATAAATGTAAAGAAAGTTGGGGATAGTTGTCAGGATACTCTCTAAAAGTTGTTGATGTTTTTGCAGTTCTGATTCTGCCTGTTTGCGCTCGCTTAAGTCCAGTACAAAACTGACGCCTAACTGCTTCGTCCCTTCTAAAAATGCGCTGCCCAATATTACCGGAACGCGGCTACCATCGGAGCGTATAAATTCTTTTTCAAAGGGGACAACCGTATTTCTAGCCTTCAGTTCTGCAACTTTTTCTGTATCTAAACGCACGTATTCTGGCGGTGTCATTTCTTGCCAGTTAACTTGTCCGGCAAGCAGCTCGTCCCGCGTATAATTTACCGTGTTTAAAAAAGCCGCGTTGGCATCTGTAATGCTGCCGTTAAGATCCCAAAAAATTAGGCCGATCATGTTAGAATCAACTATGGCTTTAAATTTGGATTCGCTTTGTCGCAACTGGGATTCGACTTGTTTTAGTTCTGTGATGTCGCGGGCTATGGATAAGAGTGTGGCGACTGAATTGTCTTCCGCAAACTCGGGAATGACTCGACAGTGGTAATGTTTTATGCCCTCGGGAGTGGGAAACTCAAATTCTATGGTTTCTTGTTTCCCGGTGCCAAAAACTTTCAGAAAAGTCTCGTCCCACAGGTTGCACAAGTGGGGCGGCATTCCTGATTCTTGGTTGGTTTTGCCAATCAATTCTGCGGCGAGTTTTCCGGTTGTTGATTCTATTGCTGGGTTGATGTAAAGGAGGCGCAGTTTTCGATCGAACCGGGCGATGATATCGGTCGCATTTTTGGCGAGGGCGCTGAAAGCTTGTTCGCGCCGATGCAGTTTTTCTTGAGCGCGATGGCAATCGGTTATGTCTTTGGCAAAAGAGAGAATTGAAACTACTCTTCCCGATTCATCGATTAGTGCAGAATTGTACCATTCGCAGTAAATTACCGAGCCATCTTTGGTATAGTTGCGGTTGTGGCAAACATTGCGGCGTTCTCTGCTTTGTAACAGTTGACTTGTGACGGCGCACACTCGCTCGAAGTCTTCTTGATGAACTATTGACCATTCGTGCCAGTATTTGCCGATTACTTCTGCTGCACTCCAGCCAAATATTTGTTCTGCCATTGGTGACCACCGCACTACCCGAAATTCTTGATCCCACTCTACAACTGCCATTGGTGAGTTTTCTAGGTGAAATTCCCGCCGCGAGTTGGCTTTTTTTATTTGAGTTTGAAGTTGCTGCCGAAGTTGCTTAGCCTCGGCAAAGCGGTCGCTGATTTCCTGTGTGTTTGCTGAGCCGGCTTTGGCAATGTGAGCAATGGTTTCTGCTGTTTGTTTTTCGAGTTCGTTCCAAGCGAGTTCGAGGGCTGATTCCGCCTGCTCTAGCTCAGTGATGCTGTTTTGAAACAGTGCTGCACTTTCAACTGGAATTTCAGGCATAGTTTTGACACTTAGGCAAGTGTTACTTTGAGAATTCAAAATTAAAGCTTATAAATTAAAAATATGTAATTTCCTGTTAAATTATACATTTTTAATTTTTAGTTGGTGGGTGAAGCCGATCGTTGGAGGCGGGCGGCGTTATTAAAAACTTCCAATCAAAGGATTTGGCGTGCAGATTGATCGGCAATTGTGGTGGATCGATCTAAAACTCTCCTGGGTAAGGGAAGGGTGCGGGCAGGAGCAGGCGCTCAGTATATTTTTGCACAGAGTTGTTGTTTGGGGGCGATCGCAAGGAGATCGGCATGGCTGGGGGCTTGGGTCGATCGCCAATCTGTAGCAGGGTGTTGCGTATGCAGATGCCCATTTGTCTCAACTAAACACGCTTTCCCACAGTCGGGCAGGGGTTTAAACCAGCCCGAATGCGGGTTTGAGGGGCTTGTTGACACCAATGAAACCGTCGCTACCTACAAATAATCTCCAATCACTTTGGTCAATAAAAAGCTAAAATAAAATCTAAAGTTATTCAGTCTTTAAAATCGCTTATGACTGCTGCCGCACCCTCTTCGATAAAAAACCAAACTCAGTACGAAGCCATTATCGGTCTCGAAACTCATTGTCAATTGAGTACGAATACTAAAATTTTCTCCAGTTCTTCTACAGAATTTGGCAATGCTCCAAATACTAACATTGACCCAATTTGTATGGGAATGCCTGGAGTGTTGCCAGTATTAAATAAAAAAGTGCTGGAGTATGCGGTGAAAGCAGGGCTGGCTCTCAACTGCGAAATCGCACCTTACAGTAAGTTTGACCGCAAGCAATATTTCTATCCCGATTTGCCGAAAAATTATCAAATTTCTCAGTTCGATTTGCCGATCGCTACTAACGGTTGGCTAGAAATTGAACTCGTGGATGAGACGGGAAATTCTACTAGAAAAAAAATCGGGATCACTCGCTTGCACATGGAGGAAGATGCCGGAAAATTGGTTCACGGCGGCAGCGATCGGTTGAGCGGTTCAACTTATTCAATGGTGGATTACAACCGTGCCGGTGTGCCTCTAATCGAAATTGTTTCGGAACCGGATTTGCGATCGGGCGCGGAAGCTGCCGAATACGGTCAAGAATTGCGCCGGATCGTGCGCTACATCGGTGTAGGCGACGGGAATATGCAGGAAGGTTCGCTCCGGTGCGACGTGAATATTTCGGTGCGCCCTGTGGGCAGAAAAGAGTTCGGCACGAAGGTGGAAATTAAAAATATGAACTCTTTTAATGCGATCGAACGGGCGATCGATTACGAGATCGAGCGGCAAATTCAAGCTGTGGAAAATGGCGAAACCATCGTCCAAGAAACGCGGCTTTGGGATGAAAACAAGCAGTGTACTTTCAGTATGCGGGTTAAGGAAGGCGCGAGCGATTACCGGTATTTCCCGGAACCGGATTTGCCTCCGATCGAAGTTTCGGCCCAGCAATTGCAGGATTTGAAAGCTCAACTGCCGGAATTGCCGGCCCAAAAGCGCAATCGCTACGAAACTGAGCTCGCTCTTTCTCCCTATGACGCGCGGGTGCTGACTGACGACAAAGCGGTGGCGGAGTATTTTGAAAAATCGATCGCCGCCGGTGCTGGTGCGAAACAAGCTGCGAATTGGGTGATGGGCGATATTACTGCTTATCTGAAAAATGAAAAACTGGCGATCGCAGAAATTCCTTTCCAACCGCAGGATTTAGCGGAACTGCTGGCGCTGATTGATGCCGGTACGATCAGTGGCAAAATCGCTAAGGATATTTTGCCGGAGTTGCTGGCAAACGGTGGTTCGCCTCAGAAGTTCGTTGAGAGCAAGGGTTTGATTCAAATTTCGGATACTGGGGCGATCGATCAAGCGATCGATGCCGTGTTGGCAGCCAATCCCAAGGAGCTCGAACAGTACCGAGGCGGTAAAACTAAGCTGCTGGGCTTTTTTGTCGGCAAGGTGATGAAGGAAACGGGCGGCCGGGCTGATCCCAAACTGACGAATGAGCTGCTGGTGGCGAAGCTTAACGGCCCAGGCTAAGCAATCGTTAAGGGGGTCGTGTAGCGGATACAACGGCGGGCGATCGGTTTTTCCCGAGCTCGCCCTTCTCGCGGGATCGTAACTTTATAATTAATCTACATTTCTTTACAACATCTTCACGTTTGGGGGTGACACCCCTCATGCCGCTCGTGTTATATTGTGTTATGTAGATGCACCCTGATGGCAGAGGGAGTTACTTAGGTAGCTCTCTCTTTTTTTTGTCTTTTTTTTTTGCACGGACGTGAAAATACGGATGGGGGAGAGGGGGATTGGCCATACCGATTCCCGATTACTGATGACCGATTAGCAATTACCGCTTTGAGTCGATTAATATCAACTTTAGTTATTAACTAATTTTGACAGTATGAGCGAACAAGCTAGCGAGCTAATCAAGCAGGGGATTTCGCAATATCAGGCGCACCAATTTGAGGCGGCGCTGGGTTCTTGGCAGGAAGCGCTGGCGCTGTATCGCTCAATGGACGATAAGCGCCGATCAGGTGCGGCGCTTGGTAATATGGGCGTAGCTTACGAAGCGCTGGGAAATTATGCTCAGGCGATCGACTGCTACCAGCAGCATTTGATGTTAGCGCGGGAAATTGGCGATCGCCGGGGCGAGGCGAATGCTTTGGGAAATCTGGGCAATGCTTGCTGCGCTCTGGAGGATTTTTCTGGTGCTATTGATTACCAGCAGCAGCGTTTGGCGATCGCGCGGGAAACGGGCGACGGGCGCTCTGAGCTGGAAACTTTGGGCAATTTGGCGCTAGCTTACGATGCTAAGGGAGATTTGCCTGGTGCGATCGAATGTTATGACGAGCAGTTGTCGATCGCGCGCGCCAGCAAGGACGATCGCATTGAGCGCAATGCTCTCAAGAATTTGAAGCTTGCTTACAAGTATTTAGCAGATTACGAGAAGGCTAACCAGTACCGACAGCAGCAATTGGCGATCGTCCGGCAACTGTTTTTAACTGATAAAAATAAGAGTTTTCTACAACTTACAGAAACAGTGGGTTTGAACCTGGTTGAGGATTTTGCCGGGGCTAACTTAAGCGGTTTTGACTTGCACTACACTGATTTTAACGGTGCGGATTTACGCGAAACTAACCTCCGAGGCGCCGATTTGACTTTGGCGGATCTCAGCGGTGCTTTGCTGAGCGCTGCTATTTTAATTGATGCTAATTTGTGCAATGCTAATTTGCGGGATGCTGAACTCAGCAGCGCCAATTTGAGCGGTGCAGATTTGCGGACAAAGCTGCCCAGGGCTAATTTGAGCGGTGCAAATTTAACCAACGCCAATTTGAGCAGTGCTTATTTACCGAATGCGATTTTAGTAAATGCAAATTTGACAAATACTGATTTTAAGAATGCTGATTTGAGCGGTGTTAATTTGAGTGGTGCGAATTTAAATGGTGCTGATTTGAGCCGCGCTGATTTGACAAATACGGTGGTTGACAATGCGAAGTTTTTTTGTTGTCTGGGAATTTCGGAAGCCCTGAAGGTTGAATTGAGGGCACGGGGCGGGATTTTTGAGTAAAATTAATTGGAAAGGTTGGTAATTGTAGAGGGTAAGAAAAGCTATGACTGCCGTAACTGCAAAACGATTCTCGATCGCCGAATATCACCGTTTGGAAGAACTGGGATTTTTTGAACCCGATGACCGAGTTGAATTGATTCGCGGAGAAATTATCATTATGGCTGCTAAAGGTAGGCTGCACTCTTTTTGTAACAGTCTTTTAGTTGAGGAGTTAATCATTTTACTGGCAAGACGCGCTCGCGTGCGCGCACAAGAGCCAATTATTTTGTCTGCTGATAGCGAACCAGAGCCTGATGTGGTTATTGCCCGCAATCGAGCCGATCGTTATTTCTCTTCTCACCCGCAGCCTGCTGATATTTTGTTGGTAATTGAGGTTTCCGATTCTACGTTGAAGTACGATCGCACAATCAAGTTGTCTCTCTATGCTGAGACTGGGATTTCTAATTATTGGATATTTAATTTGGTGGATAATCAACTGGAAATGCACAGCGAACCTTATCAGAAACAAAACGGGAGTTATAGTTATCAATTGCAACGAGTTGTTTTGCCAAATCAGACGGTGGCAATTCCGGGTTTTCCAGAGTTGTCTCTAGATTTGTCTTCGGTATTTCCGGCGCAGAGTGGTGACTAAACATTCTGGCTCGATAGCGCATATTTTAACTCAGTAATTAAAGAGCGATCGAGCTTTTTTCGATGATATAATGCAAAAGTGCGATGGCTACGCCCCGGCTTGCGCCTACGAACTCTTTATCAAAGTAGCACTATGACTGCTCAAACTCTCTCCCCGCCCGAACAAATTGTCCAGCTATCGGGTATCAGTTGGCAAACCTACGAAAATTTGCTTGCCGAAATCGGCGATCGGCAAATTCGACTGACATATAATCGCGGCAATTTGAAAATTATGGTACCTTCTCCAGAACACGAACTTTACAAAAAAGTAATGGGTCGATTTGTTGAAACCCTAGCAGAAGAATTGGAACTCAATATTGCCCCCCGGGGTTCCACAACTTTCAAGCGTCCTGAACTTAGCGGTGTAGAACCTGATGAATGTTTTTACATCCAAAATGTTAGTGCAGTTAAAGGCAAAAAAAGAATCGACATGAATCAAGATCCGCCGCCGGATTTAGTGGTGGAAATTGATATTACCAGCCGTTCGGAAAATAGCTTGCAGGTTTATGCGGATCTGGGAGTGCCGGAAGTTTGGATTTATAATGGGTCGCGACTCAGAATCAACAGATTAGAAAATGGAGAATACGTTGAGGGCGAGATCAGTTTAGCATTTCCCAGCTTACCGATATTAGAGATTGTCATATTTTTGGAACAAGCAGAAAGAATGGACTATTTGGAATTAGTAAAAGCATTTCGGAATTGGGTAAAAAGCCAAATTCAGCAAAACCAATGACTTGCGGATTAAATTAAACAAAATTTACAATTTTAGCTCACGAAAAAAAGCTGTGTTGTGATCGATTAGAGATGATAAAATAATTTAAATATCAATTACAGGCTGGTAGTGCCAGCAATTCTACCCGATATGCGATCGCTAGAGTCTCACAACAAATACCCAGATTGCTTGTGGATGCAATTAGAAGCAATTCCAGTTCCATCGGTTGCACCCCAAACCCAGCAGCTCGATATTCACTTGAGCCTGAATTTTAACGAGCATTGGGAACCCCTGCTCGGCGGCCGCGTCAAATTTGGTCTGCAAGGCGGGACGCTCAAACTGTATCTAGAAAACTGCGAAATACCCGTAGCATCACGTCAGTTAGTCGGTTATTTCAAGCTTTTGCCAATTGAAGAAACCCTGGCTATTCAACGCAGTGCAGAAAATTTAGTAACCGAAAGTCAGCGGGGAGTTCAGGGCGGCGAGAAGCCGGACAAAACAAAGGAAACAGAGAGCATATTTTGTCACGTTTCCACAATCAGCGATGATACAACCCCAGCTTGGATTTTTGCAGTAGAACAAGGCAAATCAGTATTAAAAGGTTTGCTAAAAAGTGTTAAGCTGGGAGAATTGGCTGCCAAAGAATTTCGGATAGCAGCGGCTTTTGAAGTTGCTAAAGAAGATATTAATCTCACAGATGCTGAGGGTTTGTGGCCACACGAAATCACGCCAAATCAACATTCGGTTTTAGAAAGAATCCTGACTATATACCTGCAAACACATAAACTCCAACCTGCTCTCAGTTGGGCGCTATTTTCCTACAATTTGCCTCCGGTTGAACCCCGCGAAGTGGAAATTGTCCCGGAAGCTGAATCGGAATTGCAGGAAATAGTCGATCGCATTATTTCCGCTGAAACCGACAACTTTGTAGAGTTGGCCCAAATCGCCAATCTCAACCCAGCACTAGATTTCGCGGGTAGCACCTTGCGCGGAACGACTTTAAGTGCAGTGGATTTTAGCAGCGCAAATCTCGATCGGGCAAATTTTCGGGGTGCAACCTTAAACGATGCCGATTTCAGCGACGCCAACCTGCAAAAGGCCAAATTCGGTGGTGCAGATTTGAGTGGCGCTTTCTTAGGAAATGCTGATTTAAGTGGCGCAGATTTGCACAAAGCAAGTCTAGCTTTAGCTAACCTCAGCGGTGCCAATTTGAGCGGCGCAAATCTGCTGGAAGTGAACTTAACAAATACTAATTTCAGCGGTGCGAAGGTTGAGTCAGCCAGATTCGGGAACAATTCAGGAATGGATGAGGAGATGCAGGTGAATTTACAGCAGCGAGGCGCAATTTTTGAGGAGGTTTAGTCCGTAAGTGCGAGCTCCCTTTCATCCATCTCGCCACAAAAAGGGCGATCGGGATGTAAATAGTAAAATTTACTCTGGTTTACTGCTTGTGCTATAATTGAGTAAAAATCTTTGTAATTACCAATTGCTAAGATAATGCAAGCTGAAAAAATATCAATTTCCTTATCACAATCGCTACTACAGTTTATTGAAACTTACAAAATTGCTAAAGGATGCAAATCGCCCTCCCAAGTAATTGAAGTAGCTTTGGAATTGCTGCGAAATCAAGAATTAGAATCTGCTTACCGACAAGCATCTAGTGAAGTAGACTCCGCTTGGGATGTAACAGTTGCCGATGGATTGACAGATGAAACGTGGTGAAATTTACTACGCTAATCTCAGTCCTACGGTTGGTTCTGAGATAGATAAACGCCGTCCCGTATTGGTGGTGAGCAATGACGCTAATAACCGTGCTGCCAATACAGTTACAATTCTACCAATTACCTCTAATATAACCCGTGTCTACCCTTTCGAGGTGTTGCTAAATCCAGAGGATAGTGGTTTGCCCAAACCTTCTAAAGTGCAAGCACAGCAAGTACGGACAATTTCTAAACAGCGAATCAGCAGCGATGCAGTAGGAAGTTTGAGTGAGGAAATCATGCAGTTGGTAAATGCTGCTCTCAAACTGCATTTAGAGGTTGATTAAGTGTCATATATCCGCAACATAACTTTTTCGGCGTTGCTGATCCGAAGTATGAAAACACAAACCAGATCCCCTACTTCTTTCTTGCCACTGGGATTTTCAGTGACTGAATTTGATTCAGAAGTGGGGGATCTGCCGGAAATCATACCGTTATTCAGCAACGCCCAGCGCGATCGCCCTTTTATCCATATCCATCCATCGTGGCACGGGCGTCTCGCCTGTGCTTCCGAATCGGGTCAAAAAGAGCGATCGCCCTCCCAAACAAATTATCCTTCATCCTCCGACTTTACAGGAGGACGCCCAGAAATCACAATGAATCCCACAGACTCAAGAGTCATGTGCGGGCGGCGAATTCCCGCTAAAACCGCTTGACTCAACAAACTTTCCGTACTGATTTCATCAGCTAAAACCGATGCTAAAGCTTGTTCCGATTTAGAAAGTCGATTCAAGCGCAACTGCAATTGATTCACCCGGTTTTCGAGTTGGATTGCTGCACTGACAGCAGATCGATCGCACATTTCCACAAAAGCCGATCGCCCGCGCAGCAATTCCTCCGATACCACCCGTCCCTTTTGACAAAAATCATCCCATTCTAGCGGATCGACAAAACTGTCAATCAGCGACGTGCGATTTTTCGACAAATTGTAATCACGATTCGGCCCGCCTTTCCCCTTATAAGCCCGCTGCAAAATCGCCAGAAGTTCCGCATCTTCCACCAGTGAAATTTCTTCGCTGCGAGCATCTACAAACACAGTTTCAAAAGTTGGCAGAAACAGAGCATCAGCGCGACGCTGCAAAGCTTTCAAGTTGTAATTTTCGATGTTTTGTGCCTGCAAAACTTTGTCAGCAGGCTGCACATCAGTCTGGATTGAATAATTAAACTGAAAGCCAAACCACTCCTTCCCAGGCGCAGCATCCCAACTTTCATCATGCCGCCACATTGCAAAAGCTTGACCGCGATCGTCCCAGCGAATATAAGAGCCAAGTGCATCGATCAATCCCTCACCAATTCGGTAAAGAGCGACATCAGCATTCTGATAAGCTATGCGGCGATTGTAACTACCATATTGCTGGCAATAAGGAACCAATCTGGTCATCAAATCCTTCGAGGGAATTAACGTTTTTTGAGTAGGTTTATAGCGCATCAACCCCGATATACTCGGATGTTCGATTTGTTTGAAGTGAAGAGCTTGACACAACCAACCTTCAGTAGCCCGCTGCATTTCTTTATGCTTAGCGTCACAGTTGTCGAGAGGTTCAAAATACTGAGATGCGCTGTCATCAAGAGTATCAATTTCATCGAGAACGTACTGTTCGTCAATTTTGATTTTCTCTTGTTCCATTTCAGTTTTAATCGCTTCAATTTCGCTGGATAAGCCCTTGCCTCCCTCAGCAAACAACTTTTCTTCAAGTTTGAGAATTTTGTCCTCAGCATAAAACTGAATGCTGGCAATAGATTTGTTGAAGATATCAAACCCATCTTTTAAAACTTGAAACCAAGCTTCGTGGGGACTCTCTGGCAAATCCGGGCCTGCAAACAAACAAAATTGCACTCCCATTTTGCTGCCAATGCGATCGACTCTGCCGAGTCTTTGTTCTAACTGGTTGGGAAACCACGGCAAATCGAAGTGAACTAACCAATCTGTCAATTGCAGATTTACCCCTGCTTCCGCCGATCGATCGCACACTAAGATAAAACAATGTGGTTCAGTCTTAAACCGCTTGAGACTAGCCTCAACATCATCAGCCGATTTGCTCGTGTCATGGCTGGCGATCGCATTTTTACCAAAGATTTTAGCTAAATTTTCCGCAATCTCTTTACAAGTTGCCGTAAAACTGGTAAAAATCACAATTTTCGGGAAACGCTCGCCCGGAATCGGCCGTTTAATTTGCTGTTGGATTCTCGACAGCAAATCGCGAGGTTTGCTGTGATACTCGCGCGGAACCTTCAAAGCCACTGCCAGAAATCGGAGAATGGCGATTCGTAACAAACTCAGTCGATCGAGTCCTTCCTGGGGCTTTTCTAGGGTGTTGAGCAAGGTTTCCAGTATTTCCTTTTCTTCTGGAAATAGCGCAGTTTTGGTCAAAACCGCCGTGTCATTTTGTCCAAATTCGCGATCGAGTTCAGGAGTCGATTTTTTCTCCAAGCGAGCTTTGACAACCCGTTCTAAAACATTCAGCCAAGTACCAGAAGCGCGGAAAAATAGCAGAAAAATTCTCTGATATTCGCTCGACTTGGGAGCGACTGTGCGCCATTTATCGAGTACGGTTTGAATTTCCGACCACTGTTCATCATTCAGATCATACTCAGTTTTGGGGACAGCCTCTCGCTCGAAAATCACATCTTCAACCGCATCCCGGCGGTTGCGAAGGATGCGACGATGCAGGCGGTAGGTATCGCTAACGTGAGTGCGAATAGTTCGGACAAGCCGAGCCTGTTCTGCGGTTTCTTCCGTTTTCAAACAACTTTCTAACTCAGTTGCTAATCCGATTAAATAATCATCTTTGGCAAAAATAGTGCGAAGTTGAGCGAGTTTTGTTTGCAAAACAGCAGGCTTGGCATTTTCTCGAAAATTTAGCAAAGCGCGACCGATTTCTTGACGGTTTTGCACCTGTTCTTTGAAATTTTCCAGGTCATCAAGACGGTAAGTTGTGGGATCTAGCAAGTGCAGCATCGTTAGAAAATCTTGCTCGTGGCCTAGAACTGGCGTTGCAGATAATAACAATACATTTTTGCTTTTCTGAGCTAGTTTCTGACAGAGTTCAAAGGACTGCTGCTGAGCGCGATCGCTCGAAGTGGCCATGGCCGCCACATCATGCGCTTCATCAATAATCAGAAAATCCAGGTTAGCGTTGCGGCTAATTTGATTGATGTCGCTAACAGCAGCAAGCTGCACTCTGTCAGCAAAATGAGACAAATAGAATTTATTTTCCAACTCCTGCCGCCACTGTTCGAGCAAGTATTTCGGAACCAGTACCACAGCGCGTCCGTTGGGTTCATCTAGCAGAAATTGGCGGAGAATTGTCCCGGCTTCTACTGTTTTTCCCAGTCCTGGTTCGTCTGCCAATAAATAGCGCACGATTGGGTCTTCTAGGACGCGCCGGACGACTTCAACTTGGTGCGGATAGAGGTCTATGTTAGCAGAAATTAAACCGGTCATGCCGCGGCTGACGGCCCGCTGTTCGATCGCAGATTGAACGAATGCCAATCGGCGATCGTGAAAATACGGCGTTTCTTGACCTTTGACTGCTAAAATGTCGATCGGCTCGGCGATCGGGATATTGCAGCGGACATAAAGTTCGGTTTCGACAGCTTGCAAACTTTGGCTGTCGGGGAGGTCAATTTCGTACTCTAATTTATCTTCATCCCAGTCATAAACTCGACCGATAATCCACCTTTCGTGACTTGTACTCCAGAGGTAGCAGCGGGTTTGGCGCTGAAGTATGGCTTCTTGCAGTAGACTTAAGGGCACAGTTTTGCGGATGCGGTTTTTTACTGAGCAAAAATATTCAACTACGGCATCGGTACGCGATACCTCGACAACTTTTCCGACGCCCAAATCGTTTCTGGGCGATCGAACTAACGAACCAACATCAATCATAATTACAACCTGACAATACTTACTAGATTACAATCAATTCTTTCCAGTTAAAACTTTTAGCAAAATGCGATTTTTGCCTGTGTCACTTTTCTAGTCAAATGACAGTCAATCTTGTATTCTGAAAAAAATAAGTTTAGCATGATAACTAAAATTTTGGGCATTGAATAAATATGCTGACAGCGAATAAGTATAATATGACTTAGGCACGTACTACGATTTTCTGTCCGAAGAGAACGTAGTGAAACAATCTCAAACCCTTGATTCAAAGCCCTTGAGTGCGTAAGTCCTGAATAACTAATTACGAAGAAGGAAAAATAACGCCTAGATTACCGGATTCCCATTTCGGATATTTCTGCATAACACTGCTATAAATTTCCGAGTCTGTAAACCCTGCTAACCAAGCTTGTAGCGGAGGCCAAGGCTGTTCGTTGAACCAAGCTGGATCGGTATGAGCGAATTGACGAACAAAAGGTGCGATCGCCATTTCAGCCAATGCTACATTGTTACCAAATAAGTATTTAGTGGTGCTTAACTGTGAGTTGAGTTGATCCAGCAATAAAGAACCTTCATAACGATGTACTTGGGCATCAACATCTGGATAGCGATCGGGGTACTTATAACGGTCAAGATGATATTTAAACCTATCATCAAATAGAGCGATTAGTTCCAGCATTTCTGTAAGAGAACCTTGCTGTGGCATCAACCATTTTTCAGGATCGTGTTGTCTCAATGCCCACAACATGATATCGATACTTTGATCCAGTACGCGCCCGTCAACATCAATCAATATTGGTACTGTACCTTTGGCAGATACTTCCAACATCTCTGGTGGTTTGTCTCGCAAAACAACTTCCCGCAACTCACACACCCGATTGCTAACCATCAAGGCCAAGCGCGCGCGCATAGCATAGGGACAGCGGCGGAAGGAATACAAAATCGGGTATGTTGCTGACATATAATTAGTCGATCGCACGATCGGGTTTTTCGGGTCAGAAACCCCGTTTATTCGTAGATTTCTTGTCGCTAAACAAGATTTTTCGTAGAAACGGGGTTTCTTTAAACTTAGTGAATAATAATATTAGTCGATCGCACCATCTACTTTTTCTTTCGCATCGTAGCGCGCGCCTATATGTACTTGGTTGCGCCCCTTAGCAAGCTCAATCTGACGTTGACGTTCAGATAAGGCTTGTTTTTTGGTTTCAGTTTTTGAGTCATGACAATGAGGACAACTCACACCAAGCACAAATAATTCAGAAGCCTTATCTTCCTGACTAATCGGGTGACGACAACCGCGACAAAGTTCATAGTTTCCCGGCTTTAAGTCCTGACCAACAGAAACCCGTTCATCAAAGACAAAGCATTCACCTTCCCAACGACTTTCTGCTTCCGGTACCGTTTCCAAATATTTTAAAATTCCGCCTTCGAGATGATAGACTTCCTCAAAACCTTGACTCCGCAAAAAAGCAGTCGATTTCTCGCAGCGAATACCACCCGTGCAAAACATTGCCACCTTGGGTTTATTGCGTAAAGCCGTTTCCCGCAGCACCCATTCAGGTAACTCGGAAAAGCTTTTTGTTTTTGGATTAATAGCGCCTTCAAAAGTACCCATAGATACCTCGAAGTCGTTACGAACATCAACTACGACAACATCGGGATCGTCAAGCAGCTTATTCCACTCATCAGGCTTAACATATTTGCCAGCCATGAGGCGGGGATTAATGTCCGGTACCCCCATCGTGACGATTTCGCGCTTCAAGCGTATTTTCAGGCGGTAAAAAGGTGCTTTTTCCGAGAAAGATTCCTTGTGTACCAGATCCGCAAAACGCGGGTCACTACGCAAGAATCCCAGCACTGCGTGTACGCCCTCAGACGAGCCAGCAATCGTGCCATTAATGCCTTCTTGGGCCAGCAAGATAGTGCCTTTGACGTTGTTGTTGTTGCAACAATCGAGTAGCGGTGCTTTCAGCTCAGCAAAATCAGGTAGTTCAACGAACTTATATAAAGCAGCGGTTAAGAAATAAGCCATAGATTGAATTTATAGCACTAATTAATTTTCATAATTATATGAAAATTCAGTCAAAGCGGACGGTGGGACTCGAACCCACGACGTTCAGCATGGGAAGCTGACATTCTACCACTGAATTACGCCCGCGCTTAGTGTTTTTTACTTGCTTTCACCTGCTTTCACTTTGGAGGCGCAGCGGTAAAAAACGACTAGAAAAACATTGTACAACTATTTTCGGATTTTGAGTATAGCATTTTGACAATCAATTTTGGCCGATCGCCGATCGCACAGCGGAGCCATGATACTGCGGCGGACGAGCAAATTGTCATCGCCACGAAAAGCTGCCACGAAATGAGCAATCGCCTCGCTTCCGAACATTGACAAAGAGTTAGCGGCTTCTGCAGGCACATTCCGATCGCGATCGAACTGCATCATTTTTAACAGCGCCGCCAAAGCTTCCGCAGTTTGAGTCTGCCGGCATCCCATCGCCACGAACATCGCACCATAAACTCCCCATCCTTCACTTTCCTCAGCAACATCCGTAGCGCCACCGCAGCATCGCACTTTCTCACCGCCGTTACCCCCGGTAGCCTGTCTTGAGAATCCGAACTTTGCAGCGCTGCTTGGATTTCCCTAATTTCTCTAAGTCAATTAAAATATATTTTTGTTACTTTTATTTAAGCTTTTAGCAAAAAGTGCCGGATTGTGGGAAAATAAAAAATTTAGTTATTAGATTGTGTCTGCAAATTAACAGCCTCAAACTCCAACACCAGAAGAAGTTCAGAAAGTAATTGCTGAATTTGATCAATATTGGCAACCGCTAATCCACGATGCTCTGGAAAGGAATCACAAGGTAAAAACGCCCCAGCAAGAAGTTATGAAGCAGTTAAAGAAATAATCCAGAGATAGTTTATATCGACGGGGCGCTAGCGAATTTGCGTGAAGCAAAGCTATCCCGCTCTTAATCCCCAAAACCTGCATAAAAACGAGATTAATTACGGTTCTGTAGGGTGTTCTCTTGCTTGAGAAGAACCCAAAAGATTCCGGTTGGAAGTTCTTTGATGAGTAGGGGCATTTAGGGAAGTCCACTCGATCGCAAACATCCATAGAATTGCTACGATCGCAGAATCTGGAAACTTCACTAATTCTCAACTCTTAACAGTACAATTAGTATAACTTTGGAGGGAGTTTTCGTCTCACTTTTGTCCTCTACTAGGAAAGGGAAAACTCCAAAATAAGGATTTTAAAATCGCTTGAGCGCACGCGCCGAGTTCGCCTAGATATATCGGCAGGTAGATGACTCATTTTTCATTGTAATATATATATATATATATATATAATGCAATAGAATAATACGCAGCCAGCACGATATTGGGTAGAAAAAATGAGTCAGAAAAAATTTTCCCAGAAATCTCAACCTAAAGCTGATATCGAAGCTGCTGAGCCAAAGCAACAGAACAATCAAAACGAGTTATTTCCAGTCGTCGGAATAGGAGCATCTGCGGGTGGAGTGGAAGCCTTTACCGAATTACTGAGCCATTTGCCGATCGATACCGGCATGGCGTTTGTAATAATTCAGCATATGTTGGCGAATCAGGAAAGTGCCTTGAGTGAGATTCTGGCTCGAACGACCCTGATGCCCGTGCATGAGGTGACAGATGGGATGCTCATAGCACCCAATCAAGTCTACGTTATCCCGCCGAATGTGAGCATCACCATCGATCGATCAGTGCTGAAGCTAATGCCTCGCGGCAGAGGACGCGGGGTATTTATGTCCGTCGATATTTTTCTGGCTTCCCTCGCCGCAGAACGCGGGAACCAAGCCATCGCCGTCGTTTTGTCCGGGGCCGACGGGGATGGTGCCCAAGGGTTAAAAGCGATTAAGGCCGCGGGCGGTATTACTTTTGCCCAATGTCAAGGATCGGCACAATTCAGCAGTATGCCCAACACTGCGGTGGCTACGGGTCAGGTAGACTTTATCTTGCCACCGGAAAAAATTGCCCAGAAAATAGCAGAGATCGGCCATCATCCCTACATTGCAGATCGGCCTGCGACAGAATCGACCACCAGCGAAGATGCGATCGAAAGTAAAGATGCGATCGCCACGATCTACAGTTTGCTGAGCGCGGCTACAGGAGTTGACTTTACTCACTACAAACAAACCACCTTGCAGCGGCGGATGCAGCGGCGGATGTTGCTGTACAAGCTGGAACGGATCGAGGATTATGCCGAATATCTCCAAAACACCCCGACAGAAGTAACGGCGCTTTATCACGATGTCTTCATTCATGTCACCAGCTTTTTCCGCGACCCCGAAAGCTTTGAGGCCTTAAGCAGCAAGGTTTTTCCCGAAATCGTCAAAGATAAATCCTCGAAAACACCGATCCGCATTTGGATTGCCGGCTGTTCAACGGGTGAAGAAGCTTACTCGATCGCCATCTGCTTGCTAGAGTTTTTAGCGGCTCGATCTACTAATCTGCCGATTCAGATTTATGGGACAGACATCAGCGAAACTGCCATCGCCCAGGCCCGCAGTGCCTTTTATACGCCGGCCCAAGTCGCGGATATTTCACCCGAACGCCTAAATCGGTTCTTTGTCCGAGTCGAGGGCGGATACCAAATCGCTAAGCCCGTGCGCGAACTCTGCGTCTTTGCTAGACAAAACCTGATCGGCGATCCGCCGTTTTCCCGGATGGATTTGATTACCTGTCGGAACGTGCTGATCTATCTCGGCCCCCCGTTGCAGAAAAAGTTGCTGCCAATTTTCCACTACGCGCTTCAGTCCGCAGGCTTTTTGCTGTTAGGCACTTCGGAAACGGTTGGTGATTTTTCAGAATTGTTTACGCTATTCGACAAAAAGAATAAAATTTATGCTAAAAAACTGCTGTCGCATTGGCTCAGCATTGATTTAACTGCTAACCACTATCCTGTGACACCCCTCAACCCTCCACCGCTGGCGACGGAAAGGTTGGACGAAACCGAACTGGAGAAAGACGCCGATCGCATTGTTTTGAATCACTATGCCCCTGTCGGGGTCGTGATTAACGCAGCCCGCGAGATTCTGCAATTTCGAGGACAGACGAGTGCCTACCTAGAACCGTCTCCCGGTAGGGCGAGCTTGAATTTGCTGACAATGGCAAAAGAAGGATTGCGCGTGGAACTGCGCACTGCCATTCAACAAGCCTCACAGCAGAAGCAGCCGATCGCATGGGAAGGCTTGCAAGTTAGAGACGGCAAGATCCTCCGGCAGGTGAAAATTAATGTGATTCCATTGCAAGCCGGCCCTGTGGCAAAAGACTATTTTTTAGTGTTGTTTCAAGACCAGCCGCAGATCCCTGTGTCTTCGGAGACGGTGGAAAATGGTAGAGTCAACTCCCACCCGAAAAAGGGTGAAAGCCTGGAGATAGAAAGGCTGCTACAGGAACTGAAAATCACAAAAGAACACCTCGGAGCGATCGTCCACGAGCATCAAGCCGCTAATCAAGATTTAAGAGCCGCCAACGAAGAGATTTTGTCGAGCAACGAAGAGTTGCAAAGCATGAATGAGGAACTCGAAACGGCGAAAGAAGAGATTCAGGCAACCAATGAAGAACTTAACACGATTAATGAGGAACTGCAGCGGCGCAATGTTGAATCAACTCAGGTGAGCAACGATTTACAGAATCTGCTGGCCAGCATCAATATTCCGATTCTGATGGTGGGAGGCGACCTGCGAATCCGCCGGTTTACTCCCGCAGTCGAAGGCATCTTCAACTTGATGTCTAGCGATGTCGGGCGGTCTTTGAGCGACATCACTCACAAGTTGATAGTGCCGGACTTAGAGCAACAGATTTTAGAGGTGATCCGCACGCTCAATTTGAAAGTTCAGGAGGTTCAAGATCGAGATGGTCATTGGTACGATCTGCACATTAGACCCTATCGGACGATCGACAACAAGATTGATGGGGCTGTGGTGATGTTGGTGAATATCAACGCACTAAAACTGAGCGCCCAGCACTTGATGGAAGCGAAAAATTACGCCGAAATGATCGTCGAAACCGTGCGGGAACCGCTGCTAGTGCTGGATCTAAACCTGCGGGCGATTACGGCAAATCAGGCTTTCTACGAGACGTTTCATGTTCTGCCCGTCCAAACTCAGCAGCGAGCGATCTTCGATCTAGGTAACGGACAGTGGAATATTCCCCAGTTGCGATCGCTCTTAGAGGAAGTTCTGGAAGGAAATGCCGAGTTTAAAGATTTTGAGGTCGAGCATGACTTTGAGAAGATCGGGTATAAAATAATGCTGCTCAATGCCCGCAAAATGCCTCCGATCGGCGATACACAGATGATTCTGTTGGCGATCGAGGATATCACCGAGCAAAAGCGGTTGGAGAAAGCACACAGCCAACTCCTGATTCAGGAACAATCGGCTCGCGCGGCGGCTGAGTCGGCCAACCGCGGCAAAGATGAGTTTTTGTCCGTCCTCTCTCACGAACTGCGGACGCCGCTCAATGCGATGATGGGCTGGACACAGTTGCTACGCCAGCGAAAATTTGACGCGGCTAAAACCGAGGAGGCGCTAAAAACGATCGAGCGCACCGCCAGAGCACAAAACCAGCTCATCGATGACATCTTAGACGTTTCGCGGATTAGCACAGGCCAATTTCGGCTCAACCCTGCTCAAATTGAGCTGAATCCTCTGCTTGAAAATGCGATCGGGGTGGTTCGTTTGGCAGCAGAAGCCAAAAATATTCAACTTGAGTGCAGCATCAGTCCTTTAACCCGAAAAGTGTTGGGCGATCCAAGCCGCTTACAACAGGTGCTGTGGAATATACTTTCAAACGCGATTAAATTCACCCCAGCCGGAGGAAGAATTGACATCGCATTAGACTACATTGATGGAATGGCTCAAATCCAAATTAGCGATACTGGTAAGGGTATTCACCCTGATTTTCTCCCCTATGTATTCGATCGCTTCCGTCAGGCCGATAGTACCCACTCTCGCAGAGAGGGTGGATTAGGGCTAGGACTCTCGATTGTCCGTCATTTAGTAGAGATCCACGGCGGTACTGTTAGTGCAGAAAGTCCTGGTGAGGGACAAGGGGCAACCTTTACCGTGAGGTTGCCGCTACGAACAGATATCCCATGATTGTTGACTGTTGACTGTTGACTGTTGACTGTGAGTCAAAAAACGGAAAATTGCGCGAATTATTTGTTGGCAGCTTGATTCTAGTTTACGCCCGACTTTTGAAGCGCGGATTTGATATCATTCCGGCGCAACCGGAATTGATATTATTTCTAATCTTATCTCCTGATCTGATATCGTGTCCGGTTGCATCACAATAATAAAATCGAGTCAACCGTTAACACTCAACCATTAGAGTTTTTCCACCCCAAGTCAACAGTCAACAGTCAACAGTCAACAATAATTGATATTATTTCTAATCTTATCTCCTGATCTGATATCGTGTCCGGTTGCATCACAATAATAGACCTCTTGCAAAAAAAATCTATGCTATAATAGAAGGTTTTCAATTTAATCCCCCTAGAGCTAACTCATAATTAT
>NZ_JAUBSA010000061.1:0-38765 GCF_036702115.1 Microcoleus sp. LAD1_D5
CGGCAATCGTTTGGGAGTTTATTGTTGCCGAATCTATCTTGCTTTACCTCTGCTTAAATATCTGCGGAATGCGGGGTTAAACGGCGCACGTGTTAGCTGCAAAAACTCCAAAACTCAACCCTAAATAAGACCAAGCAATGATAAAAAAACAGGAGATTACAGGCTGGTTGGAGACTGATCGAGCTGAGATTACTTCTGGCAAGCTAGTGGTATTTTTATAGTATGAATATCATCTCTTGTCGGGGGATTGATGTGGCTATGTTTGGGGGAAAACAAAAGAACGCATCGTTTTGTCCCCTAGTCAATGAGCGGAGTAAAAAAAACCTATTATGGGGCAGCCAGTCGATTTTCGATTTTCGATTTATTTCACAGATGAATCTGGAGCTTGAACACGAGTCTAAAACTTTGGGCTGCTGGCGATTGCTGTCGGAAACTTATATCCGTTTTTGGGCGGGGTCAAAAAGCCATTTAAACTCTCTCCTCCCTAGCCAGCAGGTTTGCTTAGAAGAATGTATCAAACTTTTACAAAGAAACCGATCAAACTCATAAAGTCTCTCTCTGCCCTGACAAAAGCAGTTAGCTAGCTCGATGCTGGTTCTCCGTTTTTCAGATTGGACAATACACGACCCTCAAAACCCTAAAAATGAAGAATTGTAAAGTTTTATCAAGATCTTTGGCCATCTGAATTAAAATCTTCTCATAAAAAAGACTAGCTTTTAGCAGGCGCAAATTGTGGAAAAAGGTTTAAAACTCAGAATATGAGATCGAGTTCGGTACTCTTACATGGTGCAATAAAATGTAACTTTTGATGCCAGAACCAGTAGCCTGAACTTTGTCGAAGGTCGAATGCCCGTCAGGCAAATGCCTTCGGAAAATCGCCTTCTTGGTGCTGCATCAAACCTTAAGTGCAATTACTTCCCTTTGACGGGAGTCGGAGCCTTCGAGCAAACATATAGCTCCAGGGCTTACGCACCAGAACTTTGATAAACCGGGTTTTTTAACCGGGAGCTAGGGCGGCAACAAAGTGTTTTCGTTCATCAAACCCGGTTTCAGCGTCCGAGACTGAACTCGATCGAATGAATGCAGTCGCAACCAATGTTTAAATGTGGCGATACTGCAAGTTGCGTGCAAAGCAGGGAGCTAACCGCAGTGATGGATCTCGATTGTTTACCTTACGGCGCAGGCCACGCACAGGAAGGGGTCTGTCTGCTAGTCCGAATGGGGCCGCACCGCATTTTACTCGACTGCGGTGTAGAGGATATTGCACCCTTGTCAGCGACACTAAATCGATCGCTGCCAGCCGATTTTGTGGTGTGTACCCACGCCCACTCTGATCATGCCAGAGGTTTGCTAGCACTCCATCAATCTTTCCCCCACTTGCCAATCTACGCCAGCGAAGTGACAGCGCGACTGCTACCGCTCAACTGGCCAGAACTGGCTCAGCAGCCAGAGTCCCGGTTCTGTCAGGGACTGCCCTGGCAGTCGCCGCTCGAAGTGCGCCCAGGACTAAGCGTGCAGTTGTTCCCGTCGGGCCATTTGCCCGGAGCGGCGACTGTGCTGCTGACTTATGCCGCCCCGCACCGCACCTACACAGTGGTTTACACCGGCGACTTTTTCCTGTCCAATTCTCGTTTGGTGGAAGGTTTGCCCCTGGGAGAACTTAGGGGCATGAAGCCGGATGTGTTAATTTTGGAAGGCAGTTACGGCACGGCGCGCCACCCTCACCGCCGACAACTGGAAAATCAGTTAGCCGATCGCATCCACCGCGCCATCGCCGACGGGTACTCGGTACTGCTGCCCGCGCCCGCGCTCGGTTTGGGTCAAGAACTGCTGATGCTGCTCCGCAGTCACCACTACTTTACTGGCCGCGACTTGGATATTTGGGTGGACGGCACTGTCGCCGACGGGTGCGACGCTTATTTGGAACTGTTACCCCAATTTCCCACGGCTGTCCAAAATTTTGCTCTGCACCAACCTTTGTTTTGGGACGAAAGGGTGAAACCCCGCGTCCGCCGGCTGTCTGCCGAACAGCGCCCCGGATTGGGAGCCACGCCCTGTATTGTGATTACTGACCAAATAGCTGATTTGGCTTTGTATGTTGCCGAGCGCACACATCCTTGGATTTTGCTCGCCCCTCAAAAACCTGGATATCCCGTCAGCGACTGGCTGGGCAACAGGCCCGACTCTGGAATCAGAAGTGTCGAAACTTATCTACTAGCCGAACACTGCGACGGGCCGGGGACGACCCAACTCATCCACAATTTGCGTCCCCAGCACGTAATTTTGATCCACGGTTCCCCTGCATATTTGGCTGACTTGGCTAACTTGGACGAGCTGCGAAACCGCTACCAGTTGCACACTCCGGCGGCCGGAACACTTGTCGAATTGCCGATCGGGGAAATGTTTTTGCAGCCCGCTATCCCAGAAACTAACTATGAGGGAGAACTTAGCGAATTGGGCACAGAGGTAGCAATTAGCTTGCCGAGTCCGATTACAGCCGATCCTCGGTGGGCCAATTTTGCCGATACCGGTTTGGTAGAAGCGCGCTGGCAAGGCGAAGAACTCGTACTGCGCGGCATCTCCCAGCGGGAACTCCTTTTTCAAGGTAGCGCCGTTCAAGCCAACCTCGAATGCTGCGGCAATTGTCAGCACTACCGCAGCCAGCGCTGTTGGAACCAGTCCAGTGCTTTGTTTGGCTTTAAAGTAACCCCCGACGGTTACTGTCCCGTGTTTAAAGCGATACCGGAGTCGGAACTTTTCCTAGATGGCGAAACAGACGGCGAATAAGCTGTCGGACACCTCGAAACCAGCCCGCAGGCAAAGAAAACAAAAGAACAGTCCTGGACGCACCCAGACAAAAAACCCGCTTTCAGCAGGGGTAAGCTATGGCGTATTGAATTTTTAAACTACTGTGTACTTACGCTGTTGTGGGGAGTAGGGGTTGGGCAGGAGATCCCGCCATCAAGCTTAAATTTAAAGGCAAAATAGCTTATGTGGTCACAACCCAGAATATTTTTGGCCTAAACCGGGTTTTTTGGATAATTTCTTCACAAAAAAGGGAGAAAAGTCGTTTTCTTTTCCCCCCAAGTTTTCCTTGTGCCTCAAGCGCGAGCTCAAAACTATTCCAAATTCGAGTCCGGGTAGTGATTGCGAATTTGTTCGGCTTCGGGACAATCGTCAGAAACTAGGGGTTCGCAGTTAGTTCGGGATACCGAAGCCAACTTCTGGGACACAGCTCCAATACTTTCGAGACGCACCATTTCTTCCCAGGAGCTGATTTCGTCTTCTTCGTCGGTTTCGTAGCGCAGCGTGACTAGATCCCCTTCAATATCTAGGATACGAGCGCGCTCTATCCAACGTTGCTGATCTCGAAGAAAAATAGAAACCTCACGACCATCACAACAGAGTTGATAGATTTTGCGCTGTAGCATTTGTCAGTTCTCCTGCGCAGTGTAACTTGCTTAAAATATGGTCTGTTTACCGTAACGTACTTTGGGTTTTACATCGGAAGGCACAGCCGTATGGACTGGCCAGTTTCACGTTTTCCGCAACTTTTGTACCGATGGGAGTTACCAAATTTGATTTTACCACCAAATCTATCTAGTACGCCATTTATCCAATTACAGGTTGTGCAGCTAGTTGCATCCCTCGTGAGAGGCATTTGCCAGCATAGATCAGAGCATTGGACTTGACTCCGGCACGCGATTAACAGCGACAATAACAACAGACTCTGCCTCATAAATCTCGCTCTCTTCTGCCTCAACTCCCCCAGAAACATCTTGTTACGACGTTTGTTCGATCGCCCACTAACGCCGTCAAGGCTCAATCTCAAATCTCAAATCTCAAAGCGAAAGCTTTAAAGCGACACTCAAACAGCGACAATAAAAACAGGCTCTGCCTCATAAATCTCGCTCTTGTCTACTTCAACTCCCCTAGAAACCTTTTGTTTCGACTTTTGTTCTGACCCCGAGTACCCTCTGTGAACTCAATCTAAAATCTCAAATCTCAAATCTCAAATCTACAGACCGGAGTGTGATAAAAATCACTGACAGCAGGCAGCCCCTAAATGTAGAAAATGGTGGCGGCCAACAACTAGCTTCAAAACGGGCAGCGGAACCTGTGGCGGTTAAGCTAAAAGAATTGCGGTTCCGTTCAAAACAAATTGGAGTCATCGCTCGTGCGTATTAAGGAGGCTAATTGATGGTGTACGCAGAAAATTGGTCGCAGCCGTCTATCTTGGAGCTAGCGCGATCGGGCAACTTTCAAGCCCTGAATTACTGGATTGACAGCTTGCTGCGCCCCGAAGGGATTTATGCCCGCGTCGAACAGGCTCAGGCCGGCTGCGTCCAAATCCTCGTAGAATTCCAGCGCGAATTTGCGCCAGATACTACATTACTCGGGAGCACACTCCGGGAAGGCTTAGTCAAATTTATTTGCCACCAACTCTGGAGACTCAACTCGCCAGCAGTAGAAGGAGTGCGAATTCACGCGCGCTTGGCTGGGGATGCAGACATTCTCTGGAAACAGTCAGTGCGAATTGTGACTCCGGCAAACCGCCAGCGGCGGCGTTACCGTTCCCTACCGGTCGTCGATTGGGTTAAATTTAAAACGTATCGTTCTCTGCTGCTAGTGGGCTCGGCACTTGCCTCATTTATTTTAGGGTGTTGGGTCAGCTACCACGAAGCTCTGACCCTGCGGTCAGTATCCCCAGTATCCGGGTACCAGCAAACTGCGGTAATGTCGGGGCCTCCTCCAAAACGTGCGGATACCGTGCAAGCGGCCTTAGAAGTGGTACCAGTAGTACAGCAAAAGCAAGTTGCTAATCCTTACGACCCAACAGTAACGCTGATGTTCGGAGGAAATGTGAATCTATCGGATGCGCTCGGAGCATCTGCTGCCAACGATCACCAATGGGCTTTCGCCAATATGGACGAGTATCGGCAAGCAGATGTGGCGATGGTTAACCTAGAAAACTCCCTGACTCGCTCTACATTGGGCTCTGCCAAAAAACAATTAAATTTTAAAGCCGATCCAGAATCGGTGAAAGTATTAACAGCCGGAGGAGTGGATATTGTCAATCTGGCAAATAGCCGCGCTATGGATTACGAGGAACCGGGGCTGGTGGAGACTATGAATACTCTAGATAGTAGTGGGATTCAACACCTGGGAGCCGGCAGAGATATTAAACAAGCGAGGCGTCCAGATATTATTGAAGTTAAGGGTCAGCGGATTGCCTACCTCGGTTATTATGATGCCGAGCTTAACGTCGCCGACCAAGGGAAAGCGGGCACTAACCCCCGCCGCAACAATCGCGTGGCCGAGGATATTCGAGCTCTTAGGGGTCAGGTAGACTGGATTATTGTTAATTACCACTGGGGAGTCGAATTGGCAGATTATCCGGGGGACTGGCAGATTGATTTGGCTCGGTTCACGATCGACCAAGGAGCTGATTTGGTAGTGGGACACCATCCCCAGGTATTGCAAGGTGCAGAAATTTACAAGGGCCGCCCGATAGTTTACTCGCTGGGTAATTTTATATTCGGCGGGAATGCTCGCAGGGATTACGATACCGCAGTCCTGAAAGTATCGCTCAAAGACAGGAATATGAAGGTAGAGTTTCTGCCTGTGGAGGTGAAAAAGTTTCAGCCGAAGGTGGTGAAGGGGGCCTCAGCCGATCGCATCCTCAAACGCGTCGAGCAAATTTCTAGTATTTTCGATCGACCGATGCGCTCTTCTGTAGTTCTTGATGCCCTAGTCCAGCCAGGAGCCACACCAAAAACTCCAAATTCTCCATTGCCAGGATCAGCAAAGAGCGGTACATACCAGCCCGGACGAGGTTCCGGGGGTACCTCCGGTGAAAGCACTCAGCAAGGGCCCGGACAACCCAAACCTACTTTGATTTTGCCGACTTTGCCGACTGCGCCCCAACAGCCGGACAACTCCTCATTTTTCCCGAACGGGACAGGGCCTGCAATTGAGTCCAACCCGCCTCCGAATCAAAATTTGCCGCCGCGCATCTACCCCACTCAACCTCAAAATCCCAGCCGGGAACCAGAGCCCTTTACCAAAGAGCCATTCATCAAAGAACCGTTTATTTCGCCCCCATCTCCTAGTCAAGGAGCAGTGCCGAGTCCCCAAAGCTATCTTCCCCCCAGGGGTGTATCTTTTGAAGTCGCACTCCAACAGCAGCCCACCTCAGCGATCGTTCCAGGTACCAGCAGCAAACGCTCCAAGCACCGGCTCGCCCTGCCTCCTATAGCTGGGAGCATTGGTTAGCCGATGGGGGTCGGAACAAGGAGGAGGCAGGGGGAGAATAGGGGCGGTAATGGGTGAACATCCACATACCAGCGACCAATTATTAATGACCGATTTACTGACAACCAATGATCAATGACCTACTACCGATGACAAATGTGTTTGCGATCGCGCTCAAGCAAAAGCAGTACAAAACCTATATCCTCTCCGACGAAACCGCTAACTCTACTCTAGAAGTTGTGCCGGAACGGGGCGGTATTGCCACTAGCTGGCTGGTTGAAGGCAAAGAAATCTTGTACTTGGACGCGGAACGGTTCGCCAATCCCGATCTGACTGTACGTGGCGGGGTTCCCATCCTGTTTCCCATCTGCAGCAATCTCCCCGACAATACTTACACCCACAAGGGAGTGGAGCGTCAGCTCAAACAGCACGGCTTTGCTCGAGATTTGCCTTGGACAATAGGCGAACAAGTTACTGAGGGTTGCGCCGCTCTTACGCTAATTCTCGATAGCTGTGACAAGACGCTGGCTGTTTATCCCTTTGATTTCCAACTAGCCTTCACTTATCAGATTAAAGGCAATTCTTTGGAAATTTTTCAGCGATACACCAATCTGTCTGCTGAACCCATGCCGTTTTCTAGTGGTTTGCACCCCTACTTTTTGGCGACGGACAAATCTAAGCTGCGCTTTGAGATTCCGGGGATGCAGTACAGAGATCAGAACACCCATCAAAAGGGTTACTTCACTGGGGTTTTTGACCCGACGTTGGATGAAATTGATGTTTCCTTTGACGAACTCACTGGTCTGGCTGCTACTGTCACTGACGCGGCGAGCGGCTTGCGGCTCACCCTCAGTTACAACTCCAGCTATGGGAAGTTGGTTTTCTGGATGGTGAAGGGCAAGGATTTTTACTGTTTGGAACCTTGGACTGCTCCTCGAAATGCCCTCAACACTGGCGAACACATGATTTATTTGCAGCCGGGAGCGACTTGCCAGATGCTGGTTCGGATGACTGCAAATTTTATTTAAAAAACACTTGCTATTTCAAATGAGGGGTGCTACTATTAGAAATTGTGTGCGGTAACAATGTTTTCGCGGGTCGCTAGCTCAGCGGTAGAGCATTCGGCTTTTAACCGATTGGTCTCGGGTTCAAATCCCGGGCGACCCATAAAAAATTTGTGAGTTAAAAATTTTGAGTTTTGAGTGGAATGCTCGGAACTCAAAATTTTGTTTTTTGAACTTTTAAGTAAATCTGGAAAGATAGTGCGCGATCGGTGGCAAATTGTCTTAATATTATCGTAAGAATTGAGCTTGTCCAAAATTCACTGCCCAAAAATCACAAATAATTAGGAGGAATATCTATGGCGCTTGTACCTATGCGATTGCTGCTCGACCACGCGGCTGAAAATGGTTACGGCCTACCGGCTTACAACGTCAACAACATGGAGCAAATCCAAGCGATCATGCGCGCTGCTGACGAAACCAACAGCCCCGTGATTTTGCAAGCTTCTCGCGGCGCTCGCTCCTACGCTGGCGAAAATTTTCTGCGCCACTTGATTTTGGCAGCAGTTGAAACCTATCCTCACATTCCCATTTCCATGCACCAAGACCACGGCAATGCCCCCGGCACTTGCTATTCTGCCATGCGCCAAGGTTTCACCAGCGTGATGATGGACGGTTCTCTGGAAGCGGATGCTAAGACTCCCGCTAGCTACGAGTACAATGTTCAAGTTACTCGCGATGTGGTGAATGTTGCTCATTCGATCGGCGTTAGCGTTGAAGGCGAACTGGGTTGCTTGGGTTCTCTGGAAACAGGAATGGGCGAAGCAGAAGACGGCCACGGCTTTGAAGGTGCGCTTTCTCACGATCAGTTGCTGACAGATCCTGAACAAGCTGTTGATTTCGTTGAGCAAACCGGCGTTGATGCTCTAGCAGTGGCGATCGGCACTTCTCACGGCGCTTACAAGTTCACTCGCAAGCCGACTGGCGAAATTTTGGCAATCAGCCGCATTGAAGAAATTCACCGCCGCTTGCCGAATACTCACTTGGTAATGCACGGTTCTTCTTCTGTGCCCCAAGAATTGCTGGAAATCATCAACAGCAACGGTGGCAAAATCCGCGAAACCTACGGCGTACCTGTGGAAGAAATCCAAAAAGGCATCAAGTGTGGCGTTCGTAAGATCAATATCGATACTGACAACCGTTTGGCGATTACTGCTGCGGTGCGCGAAGCTTTGTTTGCGAAGCCCGATGAGTTTGACCCCCGCCACTTCTTGAAGCCGTCGATCAAGTATATGCAGAAGGTTTGTAGCGATCGTTATAACTCTTTCGGTTGCGCTGGTCACGGTACAAAGATTAAGCAAGTGTCTTTGGACGATTTTGCAGCTAAGTATGCTAAGGGCGAACTGAGCTCTTCTGCTAAGAAGACTGTAGCTGTTTAAGAATTTTAGGTTTTAGATTTGAGATTTGTCTGAAGTCTAAAGTTAGGATTGCCGGGTAGCTTTGAAGTTGCCCGGTTTTTGTTTTTGGACACAAACCAATAGAAGTGATATCAAATCCGGTAGCATAGGAATTATTCATCTCTCTGTTCTCTGACTCTGTGTTCTCTGTGTCCTCTGCGGTTTAATCATTCCAATTCAACCGGAATTCATATGATATTGAAAACTGCGATCGCTATAGCAGTTTCCCTATTTTTGCTTACAATGAAGCTAATTTTCCTGGGAAATTCAACCGTTTGAATCAAAGGTGAACGAATGGCAAAGGTTATCGCAGTTACAGAAGCTATTAAAAGCCAAGAGGAGGCTAAATCAAGGTTGAATTTGAGCCGAACTGAGGATGAGGCTTTTTTTACCGAGTGGCAAACCCAATTGCCAAGTCTTAGCGATTCTGAACAGACTGCTTTGGATACGCTACGACGTAGATTGCTATATCATAGAGCCGATGGAGAATTGTTAGAAGGGGCAGTGACATTGCTGGTGGCATCACCTTTGTTAGAACTGGCGGGATTCTACGATCCACCTTTCAGGATGAAGGCTGAAGCTGCAATCGAAATTGCGATCGATGATGGGGAAGAAACCCTGCGCGGACGAATTGATATTTTGATTTTGCAGAATCAGCTTTGGGTAATGGTTTTGGAGTGTAAGAAGACTACGATTTCGACGCGATCGGCATTACCCCAAGCATTAGCATACATGATGGCAAATCCTGATTTGGATAAACCGAGATTTGGTATGTTGACGAATGGCGATGATGTGTTGTTTGTGAAACTCAGGGCTCAACCTACAGCCGAATACGGGTTATCGCGGGCATTTTCGATTTATACTGTGCGAAGTGAATTGCGATCGGCTTTTCAAGTCTTGAAGCATTTAGGCCAAGGCATCACTGCCATCTAAGTTACGGTGAAGGGCGCACAACACGAATCAGTTTACCTTGCAAAGATTCTTCTGCTGTAATAGCCGCGTTGATTCGGTTAGCCAGTGCTTCCCAATTGCGATCGTTCGTACAGGCGATAATGCCAGCATGAAGGGGCTGTATGCGGTGCAGCCGAAAGAAATCTTTACGGTTTTCGGTAATGACGGCACGTTTTTCGCTAGTAGCAAAAGCTAAAACATCCGGGTCAGGAATTTTCTGATTGGCTCTGCCTGCTTCTTGGACAGTCAAAACATCATGTCCTAAAGCTCTCAGTAATTCTACAACAGGATAGGGATATTGCTCATCGGCATAGAGACGTGCCATCTGCTACAAATCCTCGTCCATCACTTCATCGTTTTCCCGAATTTCTGCTTCAATTTCATCGGAGAAAGCTTCGGCGTATGCCCAAGCGTTAGCAATATCAGTCGCAGATAGCGATAGATAGCTTGTGAGTAAATCAGCTTCGCTGTAGCCAATGCGACGAGCTTCTACAAGTCCCCAAACGGTGATGCGAGTTCCAGCAATGCAGGCACTCCCGCCACAAACATCAGGCGTTTTTTCAATACCGCGCCAAGGAGTGATTTTACCTTGAGATAGGAGTTGAACGACTTGAGCTTTTTCGTCGTCAGAGAGTGCCAGGAGTTGAGGCTCTAATTCTTTCAGCGTCATGACAAACAATGGAATTGCTACTACCAATTATTCTATCGAACCGATCGCCCCATTTACCCGATCGCCCATTGCCACTCCTAGTAATTTGGGTGAAGGGCGAGAATGCAAGCAATGGTTGTATCAATTACACCGCCTGGGCGATCGCATATTGCCTCAGTACAGGTGAAATCGTGTAAAAATTTGCTTGTTGTTCAATCAAGCAGCGCCGCGATAGAGATTGCAGCGCATTTAGCAAATCTGAAGCCGGAATTATCTCATTTTCTAGCAATTTTGCCCGGTGGATTGGCTGGATTTCTTTCGCTAACAAGGAGATTACTTGTTTTTCTAGTTCCGATAGGCGATCGAACTGCTGCTGTAAAACATCTTTCAAATCTTCCGGCAACAATACGGTATTATTTGGTAATAACTCTGTCACGCCTCCTCCCAAGTCTGGAATCAGATTCGCCACGCTTTTTAACCATAGGGGGTTGCCTTGGTAACGATGAATGAGTGCTTCACTGTTGTCGCTTTCTTCTAACCCATAATCTCTGAGTATTTCCCGTGCGGCGGCGATGTCTAAACCTTTGACTTGTAAGGTGCGAATAGAAGTATTTTGGTTTTTAACTTGAGTCACTTCTCTCGGTTGTTCCCAACCGATTAACATCAAGCAGCTTTGATGAGATAATTTTTCTATTTGTTTGAATAAAGAGCGATATTCTTCGCATTCTGGTTTATATTTTCCTGCAAATTCGCCGCTACAGAAAAGGTTGTGAACGTCATCTAAGACGATTAAACAGCGATGGTTTTGTAAATACTTAATCAGCGGTAAGCGTTTTTGGTTTGTTGGGGATGAATCTTGTTTTTCAGAATGGGAAAAAAGCTGTATTAGGTTAGATTGAAATTTTTCTAGGGTGGGGAATTCGTCTAGTGTGTACCAAACTGCGTACTCAAACTCGTCTTTAATTTGTTGTACGAGTTGTACTGCTAGGGTGGTTTTGCCGATACCGCTGATGCCGGTGAGGGTGATGAGCCGACAGCGTTGTTGTAAAATCCAGGTGGTGAGGGTTTGGAGTTCGGGAGTGCGATCGTAGAAATCACCCAACTCTGGCATTTCGCTTAAATCTTGATGTAGAGTTTTGGTTTGTTGTGGGTTAGCTGTTTCCTGATTAGGTGGGTGTGAGTTTGGGATATTTGGTGGGTGTCTAGCTTGTCCGCAAATGTTAAAAATACTGCTCACTACAACATCTTGTGCAAAGTTTACAACATTAGAGTTTTGCAACCTCTCCATTGTGGAGCGAAAATTCGATTTACTGACTTTTTCCCCAAACTCCTCTGAAAGTAATTGCCATAATTCCGATCCGATTTCCCTGATGCGACTTTCCGAACAGTCAAAATCTTTCGCTATTTCTTTGTATTTCTCGCGTTGTAGAGTTCCCCGCAGTACCGCTGCTTGTAAATCGTCAAGGTGCTGACCTGTTTTCTCGAAAACTATGCGATCGGCGACATTTAACATTTCTTTAAGATTCATCTGGCAGGGAGATGCGAGAGTTTTGTGTATTGTAGCTCACAACTGCCAACATTTTCGTACATTCTCGTACATTGTTGTACAAACTTAGATTAAAGTAAAAGTAAAAGCGAGGGAGAATTGGCGGCAAAATAGAACTTTTTTGGGCTAGACAAACCTTGAATTTATTAAGGATAATGGAACAAGTATTAAAAGGATAAATTGATTTATGAATTGGGAAGATTTTGCCAGCAAAGCAGGTGAAGAAGAGGTAGAAAATGTTGTAGAAAAAACTATGGGAATTAATGGAAATACAGTCAAAACAGTCAAAGCGGTTGCAGAAACTGGTGCTGCGGTAGGTGCGGCTGCCAGTGCTGCAACAGGGTTGACTGTTGCAGCAACTTCAGGAGCAGGAATTACTTCTGGTCTAGCTGCTGCAGGTGGTGTGGTTGGTGGTGGTATGGCGGCGGCTCCTGCGGTATTAGCAGCAGGCCCAGCTTATCTGGGGGCAAAAATAATGAATGAAACTTTGTTCAAAGAGCAATCCAACTTGTCTGAGGAAGAGAATGATGCTCGTGCAGCGGCAAGAACAGCTACAAACATTGGGGCTGCTGCTGGTCTAGTTGGTGCTGGTGCTGTAACGGTAGCTGGCGGTGCTTCTGGTGCTGCAATTATGGGCACCCTTGCTGGTATCGGTGGCGTTGTCGGGGGAGGCGCAATTGCTGGTACTGCCATAGTTGCGGCTGCACCTGTTGCTGCGGCGGCTGCTGTTGGATACGGAATATATAAACTGTTTGGAGGTAAAGGGTAAAGATAGTTAGTTCAGTTTGACTTTGAAGGGCTAATTAATCGGAAGTTTAGCGGAGCACTTAATTATTATGGATGAGATAGTCAATAAGTTAGCTGGTCTAGGAGTTGCTGGTTTAGTCTTAGTTGGGCTTGTTGCAACCTCTTCTTATGCAGGAGCCGTAGCAATTACAACTTCGCTAGCTTTTTTAGGTGGTCCTTTTGGCATGATTGGTGGCGCACTTGCTCTCACCTTGATTGCAGGCGTTTCAAGCATGATTGCAAAGGTTGGGGTTGAGACTTTAGCAAAGGCTGTAGTTCAGGAGCTTAAGAAGAGTGGCAGATCTGAGAATTCTATCATTCAAGAAATCAATAATTTTCCAATGATTACTCCAGGTCTACGTTCCCAACTACGTGAATATGTCCGCCTAGTATAAAAGGAATAAGTGTGATTGCTGCTCTCCATTAGTGCGATCGCCCTTTTTTGTAGGTTGGGTTGACGCTGGTGTCACCCAACCTCTTTTTTTACTTACAATCTTATCCATTTCCACCATTTCAAAGTGCGCTGATTGCACAGAGGGCGATCGCCTCACCAATCATAAAGATCGATCGCCCTATGGACAAATATTTCTGCTAAAGTATAGCGCGTACTTAAATCAAACAGCCTACACTTGTGGAAAGAATTCCAAACGAGGCCTTAGTAGTTCGTGGCGGTCGTAATCGCCCAGAAGATATTAAACGCAGTACGGCAACTCACCCCAGCGGCATTACGGGAATTTCTGTAGAATGTGCAGTAGGATTATCTGTAGCAGAGTTAGCAGTGACAATCCCTCATGGACAAGTTGGTGTGACGACAGTGGGTGAGGTTCGATCGTCCGATGGAGATGTCATCCGTACTTCTGGCCGAAGCCCAAATCATGCAACATTAACTGGCTTAACACCAGAAAAAGCAAGTCGGCTGCTGACACCAACGATTCCTAATCCATCACAACAATCATCCTGAGTAAAGTAAAAATATGAAATATCCCAGAATCTTTGCAGATTTTCATAATGCGGATGAGCAGGGTCGCCTTCGCCTAAATTGCGTTGGTACGATTGAAGATTTGAGTCGCCAAAATATTAAGTTGGAAGATGGTCAATTGCTAGCATTGTATGACGAAGAGTTAGAAGTCGATGGCGTAGTGCAATATTCAGAAGAGGAAAGTCTTTGGGTTGCAGTAATTGATTGGAAGCAAATTAGGCAGGTAGAGGATATGCTTGTTCAAGCAACAGTCTAGTGCGATCGCTGGCTAAATGCGGGTATCGAGTAAAAGTTTCATTCCAAAACTTCTCACAGTTCGGCGACAGGAGCAATTAAATCTCCTAATATTTCACCGCTTCCTTTCATTGCACCAAATGTGGGGCGTGGATCTTGGGTGGTCGCAGGATAAATAATCACTAATGCTTTCCCTTCATGGATGACGGTTAAAGGGGTTTTGGTACGTTCGACCTCTATAAATAGAGTCTGGAGGGTTTGGGGTAATTCAGTGGTGGTAATTTGTGCCATTTGTTGACTGCTCACACTCTTATTCTATTTCTACTATGAGAATGCGAGGATTAGACGGAAAGCGATGCTTGAGTGAAAAAAAAAGCGATCGCTCCTCGCACCAAATACCAAACACTGCGATGATTCTACGGGGTGCGATCGCCAGTTTCTTATACTCGGAATGGTCAGGTTTTGCCGATAGTAAACCGGGTAGAGGTCAATAAGGGGCGATCGACACTCGTTATAATCAAAGTATCAATTCTCCACCAGATGCCGCGATGACCATCAAAGAACTCCTCATCCAAGAAATCGATAGCACCCCTGACGAACTGCTCGCAGATATTCTTAGCTTGGTACGATCGCTAAAATCCACTCCACACGGCCAACTTAATACCTACGAACAACTGCTAGAACGTATCGACTACCTCGAAGCTATCATCGGCATCCGCAAAGGACTCGAAAGCTTCGATCGAGGTGAAGGTATCCCAGCCGAGAGAGCCATGACAGCGCTACAGCAGCAGTTCAACATCCCTCCTCGTCTATGAGTTATCAACTCCTAATCCAACCACCCGCCTTTCAAGAAATTGAAAACGCCTACCGTTGGATGTGCGATTATCTGAGTGCTGATGCCGCAAATCAGTGGTACTACGACCTCCAAGATGCGATCGCATCCCTGCAACAGTTTCCTTACCGTTGCTCAGTTGCCCCCGAAGCTGCGATCATTGGTCGGGAAATTCGACAACTTTGGGTTGGTAAAAGAAGAACCTATCGGATTCTGTTTGTGGTGGAGGGCGATACCATTGCGATATTACATATTCGTCACCGCCGTCAAGCCCCTCTCGATACTGAACCGCCAGAGTAATCGCCTCAAATAGTCAATAAAAAGCGATCGCCCCTCACAGCAAATACCAAACACTGCGATGATTGTACAGAGTGCGATCGCACATCATCATCACTAATTGGCGATCGACCTCGGCATCAATTCTCAACAAAGCATCCGGCTAAAATTCCTTATCTGCGTCCAAGCGCACAGTAGCATTGTCGCCCAATTCCACCCCAGCAAACCTCTAATTTGATTGTGTGGTTCGCCGTGACTTCTGAATCTTACCGATGATGCCATCTATTCAGTTAGCGATAAAAATTCAAGCAAACATAGCATCGCGGGGGCGAGTTTTGCCGCACTAAACTCGCTCCTTCAAATTCTAACTAAATCCGCCCCTTCAACCTTCTCCTTCTTCCTTCGCGTCCTTCGCGTCTTCGCGGTTCGTTTCTAACACAAATACCCAATCCAAGCCGGCAAAACCTCCGGCGAACCGTACCACTTCCCCGGAGAACGAGGCGAATGCCAAACCCCCTCCAACACCAGATTTTCGGCCCCGTCCAAAACAGCAGCTTCCACCGGCGTAATTCCATCTCCCCAAGTTTCCCCTTTCCCCACAGTCAATTCATAACTTTTGTAAGCCAGCCAAGTCCCTAAACCGCGCTTGCCAAAAACAGCCTTCCCAGCAGCGCACACGTAGCGCACCTGCGGGTGAAAAGCCCCCGGATAGTGAATTTTGACAAAATCTAGATTTTTGCGCGTCCAGCGCTCTTGAGAGACGTGCGGCGTGCCTAAAGTGATTAAAGTATTCACATAAGAGTGAGCTTCCCACAAACCCGCGTCCTCAAGCACGTCGCCGTGAATCGTGTAAGGCTTTTCGCCCAAATAGATGCGAGAAATCCAGCCGCCGGCGGAATGACCAACGAGATTGATCTGGGGAACGCCGTATTGCTGTAACATTTGTTTGACCGTGCGATCGAGCTGTCGCAAAATTGGCACCATCGACCGCCCACCAAAAGTCGGCAACCAATCTCCCTTGCCCAGAGGCACTGTTACTGTTGGGAAACCTCGATCGACCAGAGACTTTTCTAATTCGCGATAGTCGGAAGCAGCAGCAAAATATCCTGGTAAAATCACGGTTGGTAATGGCATTGTCAATTTTAGATTTTAGATTCTAGATTTTAGATTTTGCGGTCGGAGTGCTACGATCTGTTTTTCAAGTTCAAAGACACTTGCCGAAGCATCCTTTGGATTGCTAACCTCTGCCGCTCGTTAAACCTTTTGCTTAGGGAATATCTACTTCTATGGCTCGCGAGCCGATTCAAACATGGTATTTTACCCTAGTTGTCGTTCACTTAGAAGACCGTTTTCTACTGGTACAAGAGCGCAAGTACGAGCAGCAGTGGTATCTCCCTGCAGGGCGAGTGGAAAAAGGGGAAACTTTGCTCGAAGCTGCTATGCGTAATACCCTTGAGGAAGCGGGCATTTCCATCATCGTTGAGGGAATTCTCCGGGTAGAACACACAGTGATGCCTAGGGGCAATGTGCGCCTCCGAGTCATTTTTGTGGCTCGTCCCCAAGATAAGACGCCGCCCAAAAGCAAGCCGGATGAGCATACTTTGTGCGCTGGCTGGTATTCTCTCAAAGAATTAGACCAGTTGTCTCTACGCGGAGAGGAAGTTCGAGAAATGTTTCAATATATGGCAAGCGGCGCTCCAATTTATCCCATCGACTTGCTCACCATCGAGGGAGCTCCTTTTAAAAATTACCGCTATCGCTGGTGAATCAAGGGAGTTGGGAGATTGCCGCCACAGCCGGCGCGTACAACGCGCAGCCACTCGATGAGTTTTGAGTTTTTTGATCTCGTAACCGAATTGGAAACGCCGATCGATCCGTTTGGTCGATCGTGTGTAATGAAATAATTAGGCCCCAGAACCCGAAAAAAGACGGTATAGCAGCGGCGCAGTCTGTTTTTTCCATCGCCCCAGTCCGGCCCGCCTGACGCTCCGCTCACCATTCTCAACAATAACTGAGAAACCGCGTATAGGATTGGGCAAAAGACATTAGGCAAGAAAAACAATGGTTTGAGCCATTAAGAACGTCCTCACCTTACTGGCGGTTGCTATAACAGCCTGGAACCAAGCAAGAAACCAGGTTTCTACGCTTGAGTGCTTGATGTGAGAGTCGCGAAATCTCCCTAAAAGTCGATCGGGCAATTTCGATACCGACCGTGCTAAAATTTAACCTTTGAATTCCCCAACCGCCACTTTTAAAATCACTCAAAAAAAATATCAATTAATAACTATTAACTTCCAATTCCCAATTATCAATTCTCAATTACCAATTACCAATTCCCCATTCCCCATAGTCATGACTGACTCTTCCTCCCTAGCCAACACCCTTTCCGAACCGCTGCGCCAGCCTTATTGGTGGGCAGCCCTAGCTTCTGTCAGCCTTCACGGAGTGTTCGGAGTAAGTGCCCCGACGCTTTCAAACATAATTTATGGTGGAAATTCCTCAAAAAATATTCCCGGTTCTGTAGGCTTGGTAGAACTAACTCCCGCAGAAGCCGGTCGCCTGCCACAAACCATACCACCGAGGCCGTCTAATACGCCGTTTTCGATCGCACCAGTTCCCCTTCGGCCAGCGCCAAAGTTAGCCCCGCCCTTGCCCCCCGCACCTGATACCATCAACTTGCCCGCCATGCCGCCGGGAATGCCCCCTCCTGGATTCTTTTCCCCTCTGCCTTATTCTCCTCTCCCGCCCTTAACGGCTCCAACAGCCCCGCCACCTCCCAAAACTCCCTCCCCAACAGTCAGAGCCCCCTCCCAGCCAATACCCACTTTCGTCCCACCCGTACCTCCCAGCGGTTTCCTTTTCCCACCCTTACCTGGTAATTTCGATCGCAATATCCCGCCGCCGCCATCGCTGCCAGAACCGCCCCAGCTTCCCGGCGGCGGCTCGGAAGATGAAGCAGAGGCGCTCAAAAAGATCATAGCCAGTAGAGGCGGACTGCCACTATTTCCAGACGGAGCTCCAGTCTTTACCCCAGAATTCCCAATTGCCGGCAGGAATGTGGGACCCGATGGAGTACCAAAATTGACTCAAAAAGATCCCAATAAAAGGAATCTCATCGCAGAAACTCCCGAAGAAAGAATCAGGAGACAACAATTTGAAGAGGGACAGCGACAGCTAGGACAGTCTGGCCAACCGGCTTCAAACTTACCCAGCGACAGAGAGACACAGCTTGCGGCTGCACAGACCTATGTTGCTTTGTTTGATAAATTCAAAAAGGCTTATCCTGACTTGGAAATGACAGGCCCGACTCCTGTGCCTGTCCCTTATCCCGTAACAGCTTGCTCGCAAAAACTCCAAGGAACAGCAGTTTTTGGAGCAGTTGTCAGCCCTCAAGGCTTGCTCAGGGCAGAGCCTCAGTCGATCGTCCCCACGGGTTACGGTATTCTCGATAATGCGGCTAAAATTGCTATTATTAGCCCTTCTCTAACATTTTCTGCAGCCAGCACGCACAAGCTTTACCAACTGGCTGTCGAGTTTAAGTACGACGAAAAAGTTTGTAGTGGCATTCCTCTCACCCCAACCAGGCCCAACCCACCAGCCCAGCAGCAGCCAGCGCCCGCCCCCACAGCGCCCAGCAGACCAACAGGCCAGCCGCCCTCCCCAGCGCCTACAGAAGTGAGACCGCAGTTTGAGAAGCCGCCGGCCCCCTCCACCAAACCGCAGCCAGGGGCCCAACCGTCGCCGCCTGCACCCAAGCCTGCTGCTCAACCGTCGCCCTCGCCTGAACCGAAACCAGCCGCGGAACAGTCACCTTCTCCTCAACCGCAACCGGTCGAAGAGTCCCCGCAGCCCGAAGCTGCGCCATCTCCGGCCGCCGAAGAGTCTCCCCAGCCCGAAGCTGCGCCATCTCCGGCCGCCGAAGAGTCCCCGCAGCCCGAAGCTGCACCATCTCCTGCCCCAGAAGTGTCGCCCTCGCCGGAAGCAGCGCCATCTCCGGCCGCCGAAGTGTCGCCATCTCCTGCCCCGGAAGTGTCGCCGTCACAGTCGCCGGAAGCTGCGCCATCTCCTGCTGCTACCGAAAATTAATTGGGCATCGGTAATTGGCAATCGGATATGGGAATGGGTCATATCCAATCGGCTTGCTTCAATATTGTGAGTTAGTAGTTAGTAGGGTGCATCAGCTTGAATATTTGTTGGTTCTCAAACTAATTTCTACTTGCTGACGTACCCTACTTTATCCACTAAGAATGAAGTTGTTTTTCGTCCGCCCGACCAGGCTGGGGACGCTTGAAGTTTAGACTACAAAGCTAATTACCTATTCCCCTTAACCTCTCAATTGTATTGAACTTTATACATTTGGAATAAGTCGCCGCTTTGCTTTTTTACTACCTTAGCGCCCGCAGCTTTAATCATTTTTTCCCAATCTTCTATTGTCTCTAAAAATACTTCGCCGGCTCGATAAGTTTCCAAAATTGCCCAATCTTCTGCTAAAGGAGCATGGGGGTTGAGGACATCAAAAACAAAATGACCACCCGGTTTTAGTACCCGCTTTACTTCTCCCATGACAATACTCCAATAGTCTATGGGATAGTAACAGCTAAAGCCTGTAGCGAGGCATAAATCGAACTGAGCCTCCTCGTAATTTAACTGGTGAGCAGGAGCCCATTCTACGCCTTTGAACAGCTTAGAATTGAGCTGAGGGCCGCGAGCGTTTAAGGCGTCTCGCGCTGCGCTGCTGATTTCTTGACCGTAAAAATAGGCTTCCCAATCCCGCCAAGGGTAGATGAGAAAGCTGACTCCGCAGCCAATGTCTAAACAGCGCTGATTTTTTTGAGGTTTGGCAATTTTCCAGAAGGGAGAAACTGTTTTTGCTTGGAGAGTTCCTGCAACTGATTCCAGGAAAATCGGCATTGCTTCGACTTCTTCGGGTAAAGCGAAAGCTTCTCCTCGGTATTCGCGATCGAACCGAGAAGCGACTTGCGACAGTAAAACTTGCCAGCTATCTGATTTTCCCTTAGCAAACCAAGTCTGCTCCTGGCCCGCGACTGGGCGATCGGACTTTTTAGACATTCTTGAATTACCTTTTAGAGGCTTTGAGAGCCTTTGTAAAGTTTTGGCGATAGGGCTTATTAAAAATTAACGCGGGCCAGAGCAGCGAGAGCTTCAGGCGATTTGTAAAACTTCTGTCGAAGTTAGTGCGATCGAAACCATTCCAAAATTTCCAAATACCGCCACCGTAAGCGATCAGCAATGCCAAGCTAATTAACGTACTCATTTAAAAAACCCCTAAGCAATGGATAGGATTTTGGGTCAGCTAGTCAAAGCGCTACCCTTAATCTATCATTTATCAGACGCCAAGGCGCACCGATAGCTGTAGTAATTCCACCTTCAGAAAGAGACTTCAAAATCCCCGCTGGCCACAAACTTAAAAATAACACCCCCGAAATAGCTTTCACCGAGCAAGCAAGAAGGGACTTCTGCCAAAAGTCGAGGATTCTGAGGACTTATAAGATTGAAGAATTGAAGAATTAAAGAATTGGGAATGACTGATGACACAAGGGTTTCGAGCACGGGCCTACAGTTGCATTATTTTTTTTAACTGGTATTACCCAACATCCCCTACAAATCCGAGCTCGACCGGGGGATTGGTGCAATGCTGCAAGTTCTAATTCGGTTGAAATCGGTTGCTGTTGGGGGACAGCCTAGCCAAACGGGATTGCCCAGACGTGTGACTACTCGAAGATATTTAAGTAAGAACGGATTGCTGGTCGCCCACGAATTACAGCAGGCAAACTTTTTCTAGCGGACAATGGCGGTAGAGAGCTTTCTAAGCAAGGAGGATTTTATGCGTGCAGTGCTGATGGCTGGGGGGTCGGGAACGAGGCTCAGACCCCTGACGTGCGATTTGCCCAAACCGATGGTGCCGATTCTCAATCGCCCGATCGCAGAACACATTATTAATTTGCTAAAAAGGCATCAGATTACGGAAATTATTGCGACGCTGCACTACCTTCCCGATGTCATGCGCGAATATTTTACTGACGGGGCAGAGTTTGGCGTTCAAATGACTTACGCTGTGGAGGAAGACCAACCGCTGGGTACGGCTGGTTGCGTCAAAAATATTGCTGAACTGCTCGATCGCACTTTTATGGTCATCAGCGGCGACAGCATCACAGACTTCGACTTAACCGCAGCGATCAAATTTCACCGCAGCAAGCAATCCAAAGCCACGTTAATTTTAACTCGCGTTCCCAACCCGATGGAATTCGGGGTCGTGATTACCGAGGAAAATTACCGCATCAGTCGCTTTCTGGAAAAGCCTTCTAGCAGCGAAATTTTCTCCGATACTATCAATACCGGCATTTATATTTTAGAACCCGAGGTCTTGGATTACCTGCCGGCAAATCAGGAGTGCGACTTCTCCAAAGACTTGTTTCCCATGCTACTGGAAAAAAACGAGCCGATGTACGGCTACATCGCCGAGGGTTACTGGTGCGATGTCGGCCAGTTGGATGTTTACCGGGAAGCTCAGTACGACGCGCTGCGGGGAAAGGTCAAACTGGATTTGACCTACTACAACGAAGTTCGATCGGGACTTTGGGTAGGTCAGAATACTTTTATTGACGATAGCGCGATCATCGAAGTACCGGCGATGATCGGCAACAATTGCCGGATTGGAGCCCGAGTTACAATCGATGCCGGTACGGTGCTCGGAGATAACGTGACTGTCGGGGCGGACGCCAACCTCAAACGTCCCATCGTCTGGAACGGAGCAATTGTCGGCGAAGACGCTCATCTTAGGGCCTGCGTGATTTGCCGGAGCACCCGCGTAGACAGGCGTGCTCACGTCCTCGAAGGTGCTGTCGTCGGTTCAATGTCCATCGTGGGAGAAGAAGCACAAGTGGGGCCAAGCGTGCGCGTCTGGCCGAGCAAAAATATTGAATCCGGCGCTCTGTTAAATCAAAATTTAATTTGGGGAGAACAAGCTAAGCGGAATTTGTTCGGTCAGCGTGGCGTTCAAGGACTGGCAAATGTGGATGTTACCCCGGAATTTGCGGTGAAATTGGGCGCGGCTTACGGCTCGACTTTGAAACCCGGAACTTCGGTATCGGTTTCTCGTGACCAGCGGAGCATTTCGCGGATGGTATCGAGGTCTTTGATTGCGGGTTTGATGTCGGTGGGAATAAATGTGATCAATTTGGAATCGACGGCAATTCCGATCGCACGCACGGTTTCGTCTACGCTGTCGATTGCCGGCGGCATTCATGTTCGCATTTCGCCCGATCGCTCCGACCACATTTTAATTGAATTCTTTGATATCAAAGGCATCAATATTACTAAAGGAGCTGAGAAAAAAATCGAGGGGGCTTATTTTAAGGAAGATTTGCGGCGGGCTCTAATTCCCGAAATTGGAGAGATGACGTACTTTAACCAAGCTCTCGAAGTTTACAACCGCATTTTTGAGCGGCAGATGAATGTTGAGGCAATACGCTACAGCAATTCTAAGGTAGTAATCGATTACGTTTACGCGGTTTCTGGAGCAATTTTGCCCCAAATGCTTGCCAAGTTCGGCTGCGATGCGGTAGTGCTCAATGCTAGTCTCAAGCAGACTTCTCTAAGCAACGGGGAACGGGAATATTTGCTCGACCAACTCGGCCGGGTGGTGAAAGCACTCAGCGCTAATTTTGGAGTGCAGGTGTCGGCTAACGGCGAACAGCTCATTTTGGTAGATGAGTCTGGGATAGCGATTCGTGGGGAAATGCTGACGGCGTTGATGGTAAATTTGATGCTGACTTCTCATCCCAAAGGTACAGTAGTAGTGCCGGTGCATGCGTCTTCTGCGGTGGAGGCGATCGCCCGACGCTATCAAAGCAAGGTAATCCGCACGAAGGCGAACCCAACTGCTTTGATGGAAGCCGCTAACAGGAACCCGAATGTGGTTTTGGGCGGTAGCGGCCTTATGGGTTTTATTTTCCCGCAGTTGCATCCCGGATTTGACGGAATGTTCTGCATTGCTAAAGTCATAGAAATGATGACGATTCAGGAGCGATCGCTCGGACAGATCAAGGCGGAACTTCCCCGCATCACCCACCGCAGTTACAGCGTCCGCTGTCCTTGGACTATCAAGGGTTCGCTGATGCGACATTTAGTAGAAACTCATTCGCCCGATCGTTTAGAATTATTAGATGGAGTGAAGATTTTTAACTACAGCGACGACAATTGGGTATTAGTTTTACCCGATGCTAGTGAACCGACGGTTCATATCTTCGCCAACAGTGAGGATCGAGATTGGGTATCTGAAACGTTGAAGGAGTACCGCGCCCTCGTTCACGATTTTGTCAGTCAAGCCGAGGCGGCGGTTCTCCAAGATAAATTTGGTAACGGGTAATCGGTAATTGGCGACAACTAATAGCCAATAGTGCAGAAAAATCAGTAATTACCAATTACAAATTTGCAATTTGCAATTCCCAAAAGCAAGACGCACAAGTCATCGGTACACCGATAGCTACTTTTTCCTTCTTCCTTCTTCTTTCTTCTTTCTTCTACATCCAATTCCCAATTACGCACAGATAACAGATGAATAGCTGCATTTTGATGGCGGAAATAATTCAACAACCGCAACTCCGTTATACTCCTGACAATCAACTTCAAATCGCTGAGATGTTGGTGCAGTTTCCCGGCCCAAAACCAGAAGATCCGCCCGAACATTTGAAAGTGATAGGATGGGGAAATTTTGCTCAAGAAATTCACGAGAAATATCACGAGGGCGATCGCGTGATTATTGAGGGACGGCTGAGCATGAATACGATCGAAAGAGATGGTATTAAAGAAAAGCGCGCTGAACTGACAGCTCAAAGGATTTACAGTGTCGGGGCTGATGCAATGAGTTCGGCTCCCGCAGCTAGAACCGCCCCGGAACCGGCTCAAATTCGCGACACCGCCCCGGCTAATGTGCCGAGCAATGTAGTACCTTTAGGCTCGCGGAACCGCAGTTCTAACAGCGCTCCAAGCGGCTCTAACCGCACATCTAGTTCGGATTGGAACTCGCATCAGTCTTCAAATTCTGAGTCCGATCGCCAGTCGGGTTCCTCTAACGAACCGGAAAATCCCGATTACGATCCGATTCCATTTTAAAAATTAGGGTGCATCACTTTACGAGCGATCGCAAAACTTCGCCGTTCGATCGAAAGTGACGCACCTTAATTTAAGAGCGATCGCACTTCCGGAAAAAAAGGGCGAGCGAATTTGGCTGAACTACGAGCTAAATTGCAAATTTTACAGCTCGATCGTCACAACTTTTTTCTTGCTTTTTTCGTCGCGCAGCACGACTGTATTGTAGGGTGATGTATCCGTCCCCATCGGAATTGGCAGCTTAAAGCTACCGCTCTTATGCTTAAGTTCGCCTAAATCAATGCTTTTCGTTATATTGCCATCTGTTGCCAGATAAGCGGTAAGTTCGCCTTTATAATCTTCAATCAAAAAGTCTCTGAAGAAAACGACTTCCCCAGCCTCGACATCGATAGCAAGGATGACCGTACCGCTAAACGTTGCGCCTTTTTCTTCTTCATGAACCGTCGCCATTTTAATTTCCGAGGGGTCTTGACCAGACATATCTGCCATAAATTTTTTCTCCTGAGCGCAGCGCAATAATTAACAAGAATCTTACCTGACTCTAGGGGCGATCGCAAAACTCTTAGGACGTATTTCTGCATCGGTCTTGCTTCTCTCTAAGGTTAGAGAAGCTCGCGATCGCCCATTATACCACCAATTATCTCAATTCTTGAGTCAGTAAGTACAGACCGTTAAAATTATCTCTATAATACCCTCAAGTCTCGCAAACACCGCCGCCTTAATTCGATGCGATATTTAGCATCCTTAGTATGGAGTTTTTAAGTGATTGGGTGGAGAATTAAGCCTGATGTTTTTGATAATTTAAGAGCGATCGCACTTCACTCAAGAAAGGGCGATCGCCCGGAAAAATTATTATTTCCAGTAACGGGCTAAAATCCGCATTACTTCACCTGCGATCGGGGGACGCACCCTACACACTCGATCGCACTATTTCCACTCCAAAAACTTCTGCAAATTCAGCCGCCACGATCGCCCTAACTCGATCGACCTCAATTCCGGGGATAAACTGCTCTAAACTCCCAACAGGTCGATCGGGAATCCCGCAAGGTACAATTTGCCCAAAACCTGCGAGATCCGGACAAACATTTAAGGCAAAACCGTGCATCGTAATCCAGCGGCTGACTTTAATGCCGATCGCACCTACCTTGCACCCATCCACCCAAACTCCAGTCATACCGGGAACCCGCGAACCCTTCAACCCGCAAACTTCCAGCACCCTCAGCAGCACTTCCTCCAACTGCCGCAAATACCAGTGCAAATCTTGCTGGTGACGGCGCAAATTTAAAATCGGATAGCCCACCAATTGGCCCGGACAGTGGTAAGTCACCTCGCCGCCCCGCTCAATTCGGTGCAGTTCCGGCTGAGTTTGGCTTTGGTCAAATTTCAGAAATTCCAGCTTTGCTCCCAGTCCCAAAGTGTAAACCGGCGGATGTTCCAGCAAAATCAGGACATCTGGCAAATCAGGTTTGTCGCGGCGCTCTTGCACGAGTTTTTGCTGGATTTCCCAAGCTTGGGAGTAGGGAACAAGTCCCCAATCGAGGAGCAAGCAGGGTTGTGCATTTAGCTGTTGAGGGGTGAGAGGGGAAATCATGCAAAAAATCAATAGTGTTTTGACGGAATATTGGCGCAATTTAAATCAAGAATTGTCAACATATAATAAAAGATTTGGAAGATAAGTGTTTTCCAGAATACATAGTGCTACTGTATAAAATATACCCACGTTACAGAAGGGAGGGAGCTCTATGAAGCTTGTTATCCAGGGTAAGAATATAGAAATCACCGATGCGATTCGCGAGTACGTCAATCAAAAGGTGGAAAAGGCAGTTAGCCATTTTCAAACTTTGACTACGGAAGTGGACATACATCTATCGGTGGCTCGTAACCCCAGGATCAATCCTAAGCAGACTGCTGAGGTGACAATTTATGCTAACGGCAGCGTGATTCGGGCTGAGGAAAGCACGGAAAGCCTGTATGCCAGCATCGATTTGGTTGCCGACAAGATAGCTCGTCAACTGCGGAAATTTAAGGAAAAACGCCACGACAACAAGACCCAAAGTAGTGCCAAAACGGTTACGGTAGTTGATGAACATCCTGTAGTAGCGGATCTGATTGGCGATCGAACTCCCGAACTTCCTGCTGAGGTGGTGCGGACTAAGTATTTTGCCATGCCTCCAATGACTGTGCAAGAAGCTTTGGAACAATTGCAGATTATCGATCACGATTTCTATATGTTCCGTAATGCGGAAACAGGCGAAATTAACGTACTCTACGAACGCAAGAGTCACAGCGGCTATGGAGTTATCCAACCCCGCCACAGCAACGGTAACGGTAATAGCAAAAATGGCAAAACTGCCGAAAGCGCTACATCTGAAAAATCGAGTGTTGCAAAAAGCTAGATAATTGCTGAGTGCTAATTGTTAATGGCTGCAAGCCGTTAGCAAAAAAGGACTAAAGTCCTTACTACGAACCACGAGTTTTTAGTAAGGACTTTAGTCCTTTCTGGTTTTTTAAGATAATGATTCGTAGTCAGGACTTGGGCGATATTTCCTAGAGAAAATGGAGGAACAATTATGCTATTGGAGTTAAGACAATTGAAGATTCAGCCGGGTCAGCAATTACTGGTTGAGGATGTTAACTGGCAACAATTTGAAAGTATTTTGGCGGAATTAGGAGAACGTCGTGCTTCCCGACTGTCCTATAGTAACGGACGGTTAGAAATTATGGTTCCTCTGCCCGAACATGAAAAAGCCAAAGAAATTATTGGCGACATGGTAAAAATTTTGTTGGAAACACGACAAATAGCATTTGAGTCGTTAGGTTCGACAACGTTGAAAAATGAAAGCATGAGTCAGGCTGTCGAACCGGATACCTGTTTTTACATTCAAAATCAAGCAGCCGTTATCGGTAAAAATCGCCTCGATATGAGTGTTGATCCACCCCCAGACTTAGCTATAGAAATTGATCTTACTTCTCGCACGCAGTTGGATAATTATCAAATTCTAGGAGTGCCGGAACTTTGGCGATACGCAAGGCGAGGGCTACAAATCAACGTCTTGCAAACCGAACAATATATTGAGTCTGATGTTAGTCCCACTTTCCCCAATATCCCGATTGTCGAACTGGTGAATCAGTACACTCAGCAGAGTCAACTTGGTGGTAGAACCCACGCTATTCAAGCTTTTAAAAATTGGGTACGGGAAAACCTCTAGTCTTAGAATTTCCGTTCTCACTAAAAACCCTTAGTTGGCAGTCAGGAATTTAGTTTTTTCTGGTTTTTTAGACAATGAGGGATGAGGACTTTCGTCCTCACTACCAACAATATATTTAAGCAAATCCATCTAACTTTTGATGGTTTCTAAAGTTTTGAGTGCTTCTGCAACGTGTGCTTTGAAGTCTAACATCGAGTCAAAAATATGCTTGACAACGCCTTCTTTGTCAATGACATAAGTTACTCTACCGGGCATAATCCACAGTGTAGCTGGAACTCCGTATAATTGCCGAACTTTATTCCCCGTATCGCTCAACAAAGTAAAAGGTAACTGATATTTGGCAGAAAATTGCTGGTGAGACTGCTGCGAATCTTCGCTAATTCCGATAACTTCTGCACCTGCGTCTTTGAAAACTTCATAACTATCTCGAAAAGCGCAAGCTTGGGTCGTGCATCCGGGTGTGTCGTCCTTGGGGTAAAAGTAGACTATGACGTTTTTTTTACCTTTAAAATCTTGGAGGCTGACTGATGTACCAGTTTGAGATGGTAAGGTAAAATCGGGTGCGGTGTCTCCTACTTTGACTGTCATGTTTTTTTAACTTAGTAGATGTGTTTGCGGGAAATTTTAACTTTTGTTATTGTACAGTTTTTTGTGACCAATAGTTCGTAGTTGCGATCGCCAGATTCGGTATCATCCCATTTTTGCTTTCTCGCAATCCTAAAAAAAACCGTTTTTACCAAATCTCGATGCAGCCGACGATTCGCAGTTACGCGGATTAATTCGAGAGGCTTTTTTGAACCGCACATCCACGGCGATTAACGCAGATTCTTATTAACAAGGGGAGGGGCGGCGCTGAAGCCTTACTACAAAGTTAATAGTTATCGGCCTTTAGTTAAATTTTTTAATTCCCGCCATATTGGAGGAATTTGACCGGAGTGTGTGCGGGGCTGGGTGAGGATTCCTTGAGTGGGACTGAACAGCAATGATAGCACAAATAACCCCGATGCAACTAAAACTATTGCGGGCCCGGATGGCAAGTTATAAAAGTAGCTGAGATACATTCCGCTAATGCTGGAAATAACTCCGATTATTGCGCCTAAAATCATTACTTGGTGCAGGCGAGTGACTAGGAGATAGGCGGTACTTGCAGGTGTAATTAATAGGGACAAGACTAGCACTACGCCAACGGCTTTGAGGCTGGCAACTATTGTGAGGGCGATTAGTACCATCAGTCCGAAGTTGAGCAGGTTTACTGGCAAACCTGTTGCTTGTGCTCCTAATGGATCGAATGTGTAAAATAGCAATTCTTTGTAAAACAATACTACAACTAATAAGACTACGGCGACAATGACGGCTGTGTCGATCGCATCTTGGGGGGTAACGCCGAGGATGTTGCCGAAAAGAAAGTGGTTGAGGTCGATTTTGTTGTCTTTTTGGACGATCGTAATTAGGGTGATGCCGAGGGCGAAGAATGCCGAAAATACGATGCCCATTGCCGCGTCTTCTTTGATTGTCGATCGAGCTTTGATCCAAGCTATGATTACTGTACTCAAAACTCCGGCAATGAACGCGCCGAGAAAAATGTTTGCTCCGAGGATAAATGCGATCGCCAATCCGGGCAAAACCGAGTGGCTGATGGCGTCTCCGAGCAAGGCCAGCCGCTGTACCATTAGGTAGCTGCCGACGATCGCGCAGACGATGCCGACGAGAATGGCAATTACGAGCGATCGCTGCATGAATCCATACTGCAACGGCTCAATTAAGGTTTGTATCATAAAATTATAAAATCACAGCTAACTAATGACTAACCACCAAAGCAACCCGCTTTGATTCGAGATTTATCGTTGCCCAACCCAAGATTATCAAATAAACCGCGTTCAAGAGTGTAAATCATAGACTAATGAGGGCTGGGTAATTAAGCTGCTTGTCCGGCAAAGAACATTACTTGTCCGCCGTAGGCGCGGTAAAGGTTTTCTTGGGTTAGCACTTCTTGGCGGGAACCAGCGGCAATCACTTCTGTATTTAACAAAATTAAATCGTCAAAATTGGTGATTGATTCGCCTAAGTCGTGGTTGACTACTAAGACGATTTTTCCGGCATCTGCTAGCTGGTGGAAGATGTCAAAAATGATATTCTGAGTTTTTTGGTCAACGCCGACAAACGGCTCGTCAAAGCAGAAAATAGCGGCTTCTTGGGCTAATGCTCTAGCTAGAAATACTCGCTGTTGCTGTCCGCCGGAAAGTTGTCCGATCGGTCTGTCTTTGTAAGCACTCATGCCTACTCTTTCTAAGGCATCGGCAGCGGTGCGGCGGCTAGCTGCCGAGAAGCGGCGAAACCATCCGGCTTTTCTGACTCTTCCCATCATCACGACATCCCAAACGGTGGCGGGATAGTTCCAGTCAATTTGCGATCGCTGGGGCACGTAGGCTACTGTTTCGAGTCGATCGGCGATCGCTTCTTCGCCCCAGGTAACAGTGCCGCGAGCCGCAGGAATTAAGCCCAACATTGCTTTGATTAGCGTGCTTTTGCCGGCACCGTTGGGGCCAATAATACCCGTCAGCTTTCCGGGTTTGACGGAAAGATTGATATCTCTGAGTGCCTCTACCGTGCGGTAGTTTACTGCTAAGTGCTTAACAGTGATAATTTCAGTGTCGGTAGCGCTGTCTTTGAGGTGGCAAACCATTTGAGACCAAGGATTCTCGTTGGGGAAGGCGGCGGTATTCATTGCGGTGACTCTATCTCCTTTTTATTAAGTTTACTGTAAAAATGAAAAGAATATGAAATCATCGGTAAATAGGAATAATCGGGAACGCAGGAGAGGTAGATAATGCGACAGTCCAAGCTGGAAACCGCTCAAACCATAGGTTTTGTGGCAAAAATGTCAAGTAGGTTAAAACTTATATCTTCCACCATTCTCAATGAGCGCGATCGGGGCGGGCGAATAGCCCACCCCACCAGAATATTGAATAATTGTGGAACAGGCATCTTGCCTGTGGTGGAGAAGAGTGAAAAATGTGAGTTAAAACCGACAGCCATTGTGAAGCAATCCTATAAAGGGGAGTTTAGCCGTGAGTCGGGGATTGAAACCGCCGCCCCTGGATTGGACAAATCCAAGGTATTTTTGATCGGAACTATTGCCTGTGGCATTTTGACTGTGGGTTTATTTAGTTGCGCTCAAACCCAGAGCGATCGCCTCTCTCCAGAGGCAGATGCTAAACCCAAGGTAGTTGCTACCAGCACAATTATTGAGGATTTGACCGATCGAGTAGCGGGCGGCGAAGTTCAGTTAACAGGAATTTTGCAGCCGGGAACCGATCCTCACGTTTACGAACCGGTGCCAAAAGATTCTCAAGCTTTAGAAGAAGCTAACTTAATTTTGTATAACGGTTACAATTTGGAACCGGGATTAATTAGGATGATGAATGCCGCCGGAATTAAGGCGCGGAAATTAGCAGTGGGGGAAGTTGTCAAGCCTTTGCTATTGAATAAAGAAGGCAATACCGTACCCGATCCGCACGTTTGGGGAAATGTGGAAAATGCCGTTCAAATGGTGGAAGCAATTCGGGATGGGCTAATCGAACTGTCGCCGGAAGATCGGGAGAAGTTTACGCAGAATGCTGTGAAACTTACTGAAGAGTTAAAACGTTTGGATAGTTGGATCGAACAAGAGATTAAAACAATCCCCGAAAATAAGCGCGAATTAGTAACAACTCACGATGCTTTTCAATATTACAGCCGCGCCTACGGATTGGGAAGTGCGGGCAGTTTGATCGGGATTAGTACGGAGGAACAGCCCAGCGCTCAAACCGTGCAAAAGTTAGTAGAATCGGTGAAAGCTGCGGGAGTTCCTGCTATTTTTGCCGAGACTACTATTAACCCGCAACTGATTAGAACAGTGGCGGAGGAAGCGGGGGTGAAATTGGCGGCGCAGCAACTTTATTCGGATTCGATTGGGGCGGCAGGAAGCGAGGGCGATTCTTATGTGAAAATGATGTCGGCTAATACTCGCACCATCGTCGAAGCTTTGGGGGGGAAATACACGCCGTTTGAAGTTAGCAAGTAGCAAGTATGGTGCGTCAAAAAAGTTTTATTTTCTGTGCGGATAGGGTGACAGCTAACTGATAGCAGTTTCAAACAAGAATGCAACTGTAGGTAAACTCCAAACCCCGATAGTCATCCTTGATTCCCAATCTAAAATCTAAAATCTAAAATCTAAAATTGTATGACGCACCCTACAAGTTTCAGTTTACCTGCTTCGACAAAATTAAATTCAGCACGTTCAACTCGTTGGAACTTAAAAGATATTTATCTGTAAAAATCTTTTCTCTACTTTGCTCTAAACTGTAGCTTCTAAACACAATAAATGGAAAGTCTTGATACTTGTGCCCGATCGGCATTACACTATCTACAGGGTAGATCGATCGCACGTAAGCCGACAAAATATCCCGAAACCGCCTGTCTTCCGGTTCTTCCAGCTTACTGTCAGCAAAATACTCCTGCATTTCCTCAGCGCTGACAAAAGCAAACAGCGGTATGGCATAATAGCGATCGAACTGCTGACTCTGCTCTTCAAAATACTGAGTTTTCTGCACATCGCTGTTGAGAAATTGCAAAAGCTCGATCGCACCTCCTCTAATTGCCGATCGTACATTCTCCGGGGACGAATCGCTATCCCTAATTAGACGCATTTTGTGCAGCAACTTCTTCTCTAGACATTCCTTGATTTCCCGATGCAGCGACATCTGGTATGTTTCTACCAAATTTTGCTTAGCTAGAGGTACGAGCAACAAACTACCGCAAACATGACCGAGCTCTAAATTATCATAGCTCAACAAACCATCAAGAGGATTGCACTTCTCCAAAAATTTACGATTAAAATCGTCCCGCATTTCGAGGTAAGAATCGCCCTTTTGACGAGAATTATCAGAATTTTTCAAAACAAACTCCCCGCGACTCAAAAGCTGTTCCAGGCTCGTATAAACCTCCTTAAACAACATATTTCCTCGCTGGCTCTCGCTCTTTAATGTCTTAATTAGAGCCGCCATTTTGCTGCTAAAAGTATCCCCTACTGCGGAAACCGACTTACCGCCAATCGGAATCATCAAAAACTTTTCCCTACCTAAATAACCGTATCCTAAAATTCGCGTCATCACCGCCGTCTTCAGAATTAGCAGTAAATTCAACAAACTCAATTTGCTTTCTTGCAGGGAAAGTTCCGCATCATCTGCATAGTAAACCGCTGTATCAGATAGGTAAAAAACTAATTCTTTGTCTTCACCATCCAGGGTATTACCATCATCATCTTCCCCCCGCCCCCGATAAATCACCTGAATCACCTCCATTATATTTTTCTCAATCTGAAAGCGGGGAATATCCACTAAAATATGTTTAGTTTTCGGAAAAGAAAGTCCACGACTTCCCGATGCAGTCATAAAAATTACTTTAGCTGTATTTTTGTATTCCTGTATTTTTTCTTTCTCCTCTTCCGAGATATTCGCGTGGACTTCCAGATAATCGGTATAGCGATTAAATTCTCGCTCATTTTGGATTTTATCAATCAACTCCGCCAATCTTCGCTTATCCTGAATGTAGACGATAATTTGTTCAACTCCCGGTATTTCTAACCGCTGATTGATATCCTTAATTATTTCAGACTGTACTGATTTAACTAAATCATTCTTGGGATTTAAAGCAGTATCTTCAGTAAACTTGACAGCTTCTACAAATACCTTATAAGTTATCTCTAAACTGCTAGCGGGATAGGAATTTGTATTTATAACTTTAGCAGGTAACAGTCTAAAATCAAAAGGGATAACTTCCAAAGCCGGGATTTCTTCAGATTTTTTTGGTAGCTTTTTAAAATAGATTTTATCCGGTTCCGGCGAGGTATCATCGAGGTGTTGTTTAATTACATCCGGGTCAACAATCGAAGCATCGGCTACAATAATTTTAGTATTAAAACCGTGTTTTGGGTTGTGCAACTCATATTTGTTAAGCAGCCTACCAATTCCATGCAGAAACTCAACACCGCCGTCATCTCCCGTAATTTCATCTATCATAATGAAAATGTGTTTGATGCGACTGGAGATTTCCTGCATTTTAGGATAAATGACTTCTTTGTTCCGCTTATTGTAAGCATCCTGAAATATTTTTTCTAAATGCTGGAGAGTATTTTTTCCTGTTTCTGTTACCTTCAAAGACTGAATAGAAACGGTAGCCACGATATTGTTTGATGTCTTGCAATTAATAAGCGAATATATTCCCTCACAAACGCTATTTAGCACCCCATTCGTTTTACCACTTGTAGGTTTAATTACCGTTTCTCCCTTCCTTTCAAGTTGAGGCTGGTGATATTCCTTCCGCTGCATTTCTGCGCTGTCGTTGATGAAGTGGACAGTTTTTTGTTGGAAATTTCCGTGATAGTTATTCGCTGCGTAGTTGACGGTACATTTTCCAGAATGGCTTTTGATGATATCGGAGTTTGTGTTGATGCAAAATAATCTGTTGTCGCACAACAAACCAGTCTTTTTATCTCGGAATTTTTCGATGATATCTAAGTTAACTTGCTTGCGGGGACTGACATAAAAGAACAAGAAGCCGTCGTTTATATGGTTTTTGAGGAAATTTGCGATCGCAGTTGTTTTCCCAATTCCCGGATTCCCAGTCAAAAACACGTAAGTTTCGTCAGATTCCAGCGCTTTGACAATTAATTGAGCGTGAGCATTTCTCAGGTGCAATCCGCGATCGATTTGCAAATCATCTGCCAATTTATCTGATATAATATCAATGGAATTGACAAAGTTATCGATCCGCTCTGTATTACGTACAGGTGTAGAACTTTTGCCAAGTGTTAACAAATCGCTGACAAATTTTTTGCCATTCTGAAAACTGCGAGCCGCGTTGAGTTGGATCGCATCTAAAACTTCGGCGCGAGCATCGTTAATCTGTTTATCTTTCGCTTCCTGCTGGTAGATTTTGGCACAATTCGCCAAGATGTCTATTTTATCACTGCGGAGGGAAATTGCGCTGATTGTGCGATCGCTATAACCGACAACATTCAACAAAACCTCAGCATCATGAGGAATAATACCAGTTGTTTGCAGAAAACCGTAGAAGCTGTGAGCGTAGCTACCCGCCTGAATCAACTTAGCGCTTTCCTTATCCTTATACTTAAAAGCCGTAAAATAGCGTTTTAAATCCTCCGAGAAATCAACACCTAAAGTGCTAGTATCGATTCGCAGATTAGAAAAAACACTTTTCGATCGCAAATAGCTAATTTCTCTGAGCAAAGACTTCCGCATCACCTCTATTTCGTTGAGATTCTCGACTTTTTCCGAAGCCAACGGAGGAGTAAACACAGACAAATCAACGCACAGAATTCTAAAATCCTTACCATTTTGCAACAAAATCAGGGTATCAGCTTGCAAAAACTCGCCTTTTTTCTTGTAGCGGCGGATGTAGGAGTTAATCTCATCGTCTGAGAAATTTGGTGGCGCTGTTTCAAACTGAGATAATACCTTCTTAAACGCTTTAAAAACTTCTGTCTCATCGTCATTCTGGGTTCTAATACTGTTAGCACAACTCAAACTGCACTGAAAATACAAGATTTGCGATAACCTTAAAGTCCAGCCCGTAGATGTGAGGTACTCCCGGAAGAAATTCCACCCACCAATAAAGCCTTTTTGGACAAAAAATAGACTCCACTTCTCAACAATTTTAGCATCCAAACTACCGAGGAGATTAGCTTCCCTAGTTATTTCCGCCATCATCTTTGGCAATTCTAGTTTCTGCAAATCGAGACGGTAGGAATCTCCGAAATTGTGAGCTATATTTTCACGCTGAATATAGGCCAGAATCCCAATATTAAATCCCACCTCAAACAGCCGTCCAAAATCTTCACCAATCATGATTAATACCTCCGTCATCCACATTCAAGACTTCTCTTACCTTATTCAAAAATGCCAGGGAATTAAAATCCGCACTACCGCCAGCATGACTAAATACAGACAAAGCACCCACCGATTCATCACCAATAATCCGCTCGTAGGGGTCAAGTTTTAAACTAATATGGTGACTAGCTTCGTACCGAGAAAAGTGGAATATTGTTAAATAGTGCAGTATAGTATCTTTAATTGCACCATCATAAATTAAGCCTTGGTGAATATCTTGGTCATCCAAAATACCTTCGTATATATGCAACAGCGTCGAGTAGGAAATCACGCCATTATAAAAGTTCTTTTCCTGCTTGACTTTAATTCCGTTAAACAAGTTGAAAAACATCACCGCTTGCTGACTGGTATCTGCAAACAAGCTTTCAAGCTCCATTGCATCCTGAATGTAAAAGGATTTTCCCTTATCGCCTAGGAAACTACGGACATAGTATTTGTCAAAGAATATCGGATAAATTTTGATATCTCGGCGCTCTCCTTTCAAAGTTCGGAGCAATTTTTTTGACATGAAAGACAATTCCTCATCTTCCTCAGTCTTGGTAATATGCAGCCTACTCATGTAAGGTGCTTGGGAAATATATGCGAAATTCCGATATCCTTGCTGATAAAGCTGGCTCATGACATCTTCAAGGATTAACGGCTCAGAATAAAGACGGCTGACACTGTAATTCTCGGAAAGTGTTTTCAGCATTTCAACTTGAATTGTGCTATCGTCTAGGCGATTGATTCCCACAACTTCTCCTATTAAACTAGCTTGTCTTTGGAAGCGGTTTTGATTACCTTTTTTCGCATCACTATCTCGACTGGAAACGACAATAATTGCTAACTTGTCCAACTCTGGAGCTAGCTGTACATTGCTAAACTTAAATTTTTTCGGTATAATTGAATACATTGAACTCAAACCGTTCCGAATTGTGTAACCATTGGGCTGTTTTTTAATGCGAAACCCTTGAGAAGTTGAGCGTTGTTTTTCACTCAAAATATGAGACAATGTTTTGGAAAGATTGGCCATAAATTTTTCTGACGGCGAAGGGTTTTTGTCGTCGCCTTCATGAAGTCTTACCATCGGAATAAATAAGTTGTCCGCAGTATTTTCAAGCAATATCCTCAGACAGATATAGGACAGCAGCAGCATGGTAAACTTATACACAAAAATGGCCGCAGGTTGTAAACCTTTATTACCGCTATCTAGTCGTCTATCGTCATAGGGAAACACAACTAATTTTGTCTGAAAATGTTTTTCGTAGATGGCTCTAGAGCGATCGGCTTTAGGTGCAGAAAGTACAGGCAAAACATCGACATCTTTGATATTGTATTCCATGCTGAAATTTTGGCGTTCATCAGTAGGAAAATAGCGGACATCTTCTATGGTGATATTGACTGGTAGCTGACAAATAGATCTTTCATCGACACTAGGATCTTTGACGGTAATATAATGGAGCGTTTGCTTGTAATTTCGCTCCATAATTTCATTAAAAAATTTACCAGTAGTCAAAATATTGTCAATATCCTCTACTAGACCCATTTTGAGGTTTACGTGTCGCGTTTCTGTTCGGCTTGGCAAAGTTGTCTGCCGCTCCAGAAAGCCTTTCAGCATTTTTTTAAGATGCGTGATTTTGTGCTTTATATTAAACTGATTAAATCCTTTAAGAAAGTTGCGAAATAGCTCTCTTTTTGCCTCATCATCAGAACCTTGTAGGACTGGCAATACTCTTTGCTCAAATATGGCGATCGGCTGATAATTAAACTCAGATTCAGGGTCGTAATTTTTTGCTAGTGGATTGCTGCGGGAAGCAAACACAAAATAGTATAGTAATGCTATTTTAAATACCTTGCGGACGAAGGTTTCGCTATTAACATCTTCGGCAAATTCTGCTTGATGTTCTTCACTGTCTGGATTTAGCAGATTTAGATAATATTCAAATACATCTTTTCCACCGCGCGCTTGAACTGAGTTATCAAATTTGACTTTGAGTCCAAAAATAAACTTACGTTCGTTACGAGCATTGTCGGTACTTTCTCCCAAATAACCTTCTACAATGGGAATAATTGGCAGAAAATCTAAGGCTTCCGCTCTCGCAAATATCTCTCTGTAATTAACTCGAATACCAGCATAATTAACCTCGTGATCGCCATCAGATTTATTGGGATCGTTAATATAATCTTCTATCAATCTGAGGCGGCGAATCAAGTCTTGTAAGTAGATGATTCCTACAGTATCTGTACTGCTAGCGCGAATGTGTTCTAGGAGATAGTCCAAATAAATAATCTTAGCTTCTTTGTTAATTTTCCCCAGAGTTTCTTTATCTACCACTCGGATTAATTTGTGAAAATTAGAGTCTGGATTTTCAACCATCTCATCAAGACGATGCTTAAGTTGTTGTTTATCATCGTTAGTCTCGGCATTTTCATTAATATAGTTTTCCAAACCTTTTTTTAGTTGTTGTTCAAAAATATCAGTATTTCGGACAGCAATGGTCAATTTATGCAGTTTTAAAGTCGCATGGCTGCCCGAATCAAGACGTTGCAAAGTTAGCTTTTCTTTTTCTAAATCAGTGTGGCATTTGCCAAAATCGTATTTGAAGCCTAACTCTTGGCCGTTTCCCCGAAAAGAGGGTGAATCTAAAGGACTAATCAAAGTAGCGACAAAGCTTTCAATAGAAGTATTTTGTGGCAATTTAGATTCTAAGTGCTGCTGCAAACACTGTTGAATCTGCCTGACTAGACTGCCAAAATGCTCCTCAATTTCCGGCGGAAAATTAACACTAGCAGAATCTGCTTGACGTTCAAAAGAACCCAAGGGTTTCCGCACTTGAATTTTGGAAACATCCGCAGCAATATCATCAATATCGATGAGCATACGGATGTTGTCGTCGGATAATTTAAATGGGTTTTTAGTCTGTAAAACTTCTAAAATTTTGTCCAGCAAATCGCCATAGTCAACTGGAACTAAATCGCTGTCATCCAATCTTAAGATGTTCACCCTGTTAACCCCTTCAAAAAGCTTGAATCCACTCTTTCACATCGTACTCAGTCCAAACCCCATTTACCCAATAAGGATCGGCTTCCACCAATTGTCGCACGGCCGCCTCATCTTCCGCTTCGTAAATTGCAAAAACTTTAGTTAAGTCTTTTGTTGGCCCGATCGTACTTAACACACCCGATTCCTTCTGCTTAGCCAATCCGGCTAAATGAGCGTCTCGAAACGGAGCGCGTTTTTCTAGAACGTCTTCGCAGTAGCTTCCCCACATCACATATTTAGTCACGGTTTTGAGCCTTAGATGAATTTGTTTAAAAGTTATTGTACAATAAGAGTAACAGGATTTAACGAATATTTTAACGATAAGATTAATGAACCGCAGAGGGCGCAGAGGGCGCAGAGGAAGAGGGGAAAGAGAGATGATTGTTAGATAGGAGAAGATGGCTATGACTTTATTAGACCTCTTGCAAAAAAAATCTATGCTATAATAGAAGGTTTTCAATTTAATCCCCCTAGAGCTAACTCATAA
>NZ_JAUBSA010000062.1:0-38670 GCF_036702115.1 Microcoleus sp. LAD1_D5
ATTTTAAACCATCCTAATCTTTCTTCAGTCTTGTCTTATGGTACTTTGGCTGCTTAAAAACTGTCCGGAGTATTGAAGAAAGAAAAAAACAAATAAAGAGAAGTTCACAAGTTATTATTGTAGGATTTGGGGGTAAGAGCAGCATGGCTACGTTCAGAAGTAATATGGGTTAGGTGCAACCCAGAGCACCCTAAATTCATCAATATTGGAGAATCAATGAAATTATACTGGAAAAATTCTCCCTTAAATAGCGTTAGGGAAGGGGCATGGAAATGGAAGATGAGCTTCAATAGTGGTATAAAAGTAATGATGGCGATGGAGCTCGCCGAAACCGCCCTTCGTTATTAATAATCTTCATAACGTTTAAAAGGCTGATGGCTCCTACTGTTCCGACTTGTGGCGGAAGGGTAGGATGGTGCGGATGCCTCGATCGATCTTTCCCCTACAAGTCACGTTCATCCATTCAGCTTCAAGGTGGCGTGATGTTAGAAAGTATTATCTGGATTTTATTAATGGGCTTTTTTGTCGGGCAGATTGCTCGACGGCTGAAAGCTCCAGCACTCGTAGGTATGGTGCTGGTGGGCATTTTATTAGGCCCGCAACTGGGGAATGTCATTAGCCCAGAGGTTTTGGGCGCAGCGAATTCCCTTCGCACCATTGCCGTGATGGTGATTTTGATGAAGGCGGGGTTAGGACTCGATCGCGAAAAGCTATCCCAACAGGGAACCGTGGCGCTGCGATTAGGCTTTCTGCCTGCGGCTTGCGAGGCCATCGCCATTGCTGTCGCTGCGATGTGGCTACTTCAGTTTGATTTTTTGACGGGGCTACTGCTAGGCTGCATCATTGGCGCGGAATCTCCAGCAGTGATTGTTCCCGGAATGCTGCGGTTAAAAAGTCTAGGTTGGGGAGTAAAAAAAGGAATTCCCGATGCGATTCTGACGGGAAGTGCCTTGTCAGATGTATTGCTGTTGCTCGTGTTTAGCCTACTGCTAGCGTTTCTGTCCCAAGAGAAAGCTACAGCCATTACCTTACTGGGAGGAATCACCCTCAGCCCTCTGCAATTGCTGCCATTTCAAATCTTCATCCAAATTACCTTGGGGGTGCTTTTGGGATGGGTGACTGCTCGAATTTTGGTGTCACTATTAGTCAAGCAAAACTGGACTCAAACTGCGGTTCAGGACTCCCTAGTCGCTGCTGGCTTTGCCCTAGGGCTGGTAGTATCAGCCGAACATATTCCGGTTTTCTCTGGCTATTTGGCTGTCATGGCGACGGGGTTTTTCCTGATTGAGTTGGATGCGCCTTTAGCACGAAGGCTGCGGGGTGGCTTTGACAGTTTGTGGACGATCGCCGAAATTATTTTGTTTGTACTGCTGGGAGCCAGTATTCAACTTAATGTATTGGGCAATACCATGCTGGTTGGTTTGCTGGTGTTGGCGATCGGGACTCTGATTGGGCGATCGCTCGGTTGGTATCTTTCCAGCTTGGGTAGTAATTGGACTGGGAAAGAACGGCTGTTTCTGCTAGCAGGAAATTCCGCTAAGGCAACGGTGCAGGCGGCAATTGGGGCAATTCCCCTAGCTCAGGGCATTGCTGGTGGCGAGACGATTTTGGCGATCGCAGCCCTCTCAATTTTAGTAACGGCTCCCTTGGGTGCTTGGGCAATTCCTACCTTTGCTCCCAAACTATTAGAAAAAGGCGAAGTTGACCCCACCAAAGTAGCTATTTCCGGTCGTCCAGTTTTTCTCGCCGCAGTAGACACTTCCCCATTAACAACAGATGTTTTAACTAAAACCGCAGACTTAGCTCGGCGCAGTGACGGGAATGTGATTGTTTTGTATGTGGATAATCTGGGAGATAAAAAGGCGATCGCCCAATTACAAGAACAAGCACAACGACTCTTATCAGATATTCGCTATGAGTTCCTGAGTCTTTCTGGTACAGTGCCAGAAGAGATTGTCCGCGTGGCGCAAGCTCGGCAAGTAACAGATATTGTGATCGGGAAACGAGGGCATCAACCTTGGGAAGAAGTGCTAGTAGGTTCGGTTTCTCAAGCCGTCTTAGAAACCAGTCCTATTCCTGTCATTCTAGTGGAATGTCGTCATAAGTAGAAGCAAGCAGCAAGAAGGATTTACTTAACTTACCTATTGTAGTTAGTCCAAATTTATAAAAAAGGAGCGTTTTGGATGAAACATCTTCATCAATTTGAGCAGTTTCTCGCATTGCCCCAACTCATATCAAATCCGTTAGCATCGCAATAGTAAATTCAAGTTCACTGTTCACGGCGTTGACTGTTCACTGTTCACGGCGTCAACAGTCAACCGTCAAAAGTCAACATCATTCCGGTGTAACCGGAAATGATATCACGTGGTTGCCTAAAATCCGCGATCGCGCTCTGTTTGATGCGTCTGGTTACGTTTCAGCGATCGAGCCATTGAAACTCTGTGAGCAAGATTTTCAGCAATTGAGTCAGCAAGTGTATGATGCTCAGGATTTATTTGAAACGCCGCTAGGAACTACTTCGTAATTGGGGATTTCTTGAGAGTGACCACCCCTCCAAACAATTGCTTTAAGTTGAACACTCCAAAACAATAATCAGATTGTAATCGGGGACTGCACATAAACTGTAGGGTCTTCCATCGTAAAGACAATCCCATGGATCGAGAGCGATTTGGAAATTTTAGCCCTTGCCAACTCTAGTAGACGTTTACGCACTTCAATCGCATTATCTTGAGAACCTAAAATTGCAAAACTAACCCTTAATCTTTTTCCTGTTCCATCAGCCTGAGAGATATTTGTGCTGTTAGTATCAATCCCTGAAAGGTAAGCGGTTTTTTCCATAATCACTTGTTGCACTAGGGCATATTCTCGTTCCCCTAAAACACTAGCAAAGTCCATATAAAATAACACCATGATTTTTTTGGCAAGAGTAACGTTTTCAATTTCTACACTTACAAGGATGGAATTGGGCATCACAATAATTGTGCCAGTGCCAAGGGAACGGATTTTGGTTGATCGCAAACCAATACTTTCTACTTTCCCTAATTCTCCACCTGGTAAGCGGATGTAGTCACCAGTAACAAAAGGACGATCAAGATATAAAACTAAAGTCGCAATCAGTTGTTCGAGAATTTTTTGAGCAGCAAAGGCGACGGCTAAACCCACCAACCCCAAACTTGCCACCAATCCAATCAAGTCAAAGTTGAGGCTGCTGGCAAAGGCAACTAAAGCTGCAATAAAAATCAAGATATGAATAATGGTCTCAAACACTAGAATGGCATCATCACTACTAGGGCTAAATTTGCCGCCCAACTTGAATCCGTAGGTACGCAGGTAGCGGCTACTTAGTTTTACTGATAACCAATATAAGCTGCCAATTAAGAATAGATTTATAATCGGCTTTAGGAGATTATAAACGACTGGTACTAATGGTTCTAATAAGCTCACAGACCCACTGAGACAAATACTGAGAACTGCAAATTCCAAAAGGCGATCGCTCGGTTGAACAATTTCTATATAAATAGTTTCTAGAGCGGGGGGAGCTAGTTTTTTAAGCGCTAATTTTACTAAATCTGTAGCGTAGTGGCTAAATACAAAAGAACCTCCTACTGCTCCAAAAAATAGTAGCCACTGGGGCTGAGAGAATGGGGAAATAAACTGATAGCGTATACTGCGTAAGATGGGAAACCAGTCGGAACTGACTATGGCGATCGCACCCCAGCTAAAAATAAAAAAAATCTTGCTGAAAATTCCCGTTTTAAACTTAAATATTCGGGTTGCTAGTCCCAAAAAAAGCCGCACTACGATCAGCGCTGCGATTACGCTCAAAATCCATAGACTTCTCTGCCAAAGATATTGGGGAGTGCGTTCTTTTTTAGCTTTGGCGATCGCGGTTTCTAGAATAGCCCGCCATTGATTAGCTTGTTGAGTTCGCGAAAACCCTGGCAGAACATCATTGGCTGTAACGGTGAGAAGGTAGTTATTATTTAAGGAAATAGAAGTAGCGCTGGTACTATCATCATTCCGCACATCAAAAGTTATGGGTTGATCAGTAGCGATCGCCTCCTTGAGAATATTATTAGCAAATTGGGTGCGCTCCTTTGCTGTAAATCGCTCCAAAGCTTGCAAATTAAAAAGGGGAATCCCATCAACAACCACCGGAGCACTGCCATTAACCAAACCCTGACTAAAATTTTGAGCAGGATTTTGAGCAAAACTCATGGGAGTAAACACCAACAAACAACCCACTAAAAATAAGCTAGTCAGTTTAATTGCTCGCCTAATTACTTGTTTAGATAGAAATTGGCGCATCCACATAAATCGTTGGTTGGTTAAGGATAAAAGAAATATCATGTTTTTGAAGTTGCTTGGTAATTTTTTGGGTGGCCAAATCCAGCAATTGTCGTCTTAGTTCCATCGATAACTCATTAGAACCCAGAATAAAAAAGGAAACTTGAGCCTGATTTTCACTAAAAGAAACCTCTGTACTACGCCAATCTAAACCAAAAATATCCATAGTACAGTCCATCACAATTTGGCGGATTAATGCTTGCTCATCGGCAGAAATTGATTTAAGAAACTCAAGTACCATTACAGACATGACTTTCTTTGCACCTGAAAAATTTTCAATGGTAGCTTGGGTAAGCGCATTATTCGGAATAATTGTGAGCGTGCCTTTACCAGAAGTGCGAATTTTGGTTGATCTTAAGCCGATACTTTCTACTCTACCAAAAGTACCTTGCTTACCCGTAGGCCCATCCGATAAGCCGATATAGTCACCCACAGTAAACGGACGATCGAGGGTTAAGACAATCCCCCCCAAAAATTGCTCTAAAGTCTTTTGAGCGGCAAAGGCAATGGCAATACCTCCAATCCCCAAACTGGCAACTATGCCGACAACGTTGATGTTATGGCTAATACAAAAAACTAAAATTAACGTTACAGCGATCGCAAAATCTCCAAAATACCGAATTAAGAAGATTGACTCGCCTTTAACTTTGGGGTTTGACTCAAAAGTTACTCCTAAAATTGTGGTGTTAAAAAATTCTCTAAATAGTCTTGACAGCATCCAGCCGCTAAGTATAGTGATGCCAACACTCAGGCAAAACTCGATTAAACTAAGCGATTTACTTTGATGGATTAGAAGTAACATAACTTCCATTGCTGAGAGAGTTAGTAACACCACAACTATGTTTTTTGAGGCCACCACTACACGAATATAAGTTTGGCTTAATAATTGTGGAGCGAACCAACTTAACGGTAAGTTTAAGATTGAAAATAGCGCAATTCCAGCTAATGCAGTCAGCACTCCTGCTACCAAAATAGAGCTTATTTGGCCTAAGCTATCGCCATTATTTAAAGCCAGTTCAGAGGCTTGATAAAGCGGATTAATTGTTTCTGTCATAGCAAAGTTTAATTATTCAAGTTTCGGGTTGGGCTCAAAGTCGGAATCTCGCGCCATGCTTGTAGCATTGGGTGCATTGTTAGCCCTTACACAAATACCCAAAAGGCAACAACCCAGCCAATGTAAAATGCGACTATCTTCCATTTTCTGCTTCCGCAATTACTTTGAGCGCAGTTGTTTTGATGAGGATTTTGGTGGGGAAGACAACTTTAAGCTGAATTTCTGACGGCGTTTCTGATTGCATAGAAATCATGATTTTTTTTCCAGGTTTCGGAATTTATATCCCCCCAGAGTCCCCATTAAAAAGGAAAATTAATTCTTCCCCCTTTTTAAAGCGGATCTTTTCTGCTTTTACGGCTTCGTCAATTGAGCCGATCGTGTAGAGGGATTTTTTGGGTGTATCCGAAAACTCCTCATTGAGGATGCGATCGCATCCTTCTAAGGTATCTTGTAATTATACTATTTTACCTGTCAAATCCGTAAACTGGGCCGTTGTAAAGAAAGGTTGTGTGAGAAAACTTTCTCAAGGACGCGATCGGAATACAACTTTACATCGCCTTGCGATAATTCTTCTCAACCCAACTTCGCGCTCATATCTTTTAGTTCCTCATAGGTGGCGATGGTTTTGCGAACTAATGTGCATTGAGACTCCTTGGTAATTTATACTGCAACTTGTGTATCATGCGATCGCGTACCCAAATCAACGCACGCAAACGAGCAGCAAAGTGCCTCTTATTGGGCGATCGCCAGCACTAGAGTAAATCTTGCTCTCGCCCTCGCTAACCGCCCAAAAAACCTGCTTAATGTTAATATAATTGGGCTTTCGGCTGTAGGTAATTTCTGCACCGTCATCCAATCCACCAGCAACGGAAGTAGAGATTTCCTGGCAAATTCCTAATACTAAAGTAACAGGTAAAAATAATAGACGGTTAAGGCTAGATCTCCTAAAAGCGGATTTTTGCTCATTTACAAAAGCCGAGCCTTGAATTGTAGAGTGATTCACAAAAAGTTATGGATTGATAAAAGAGCTGTTTATATCATTCTTTTCGTCTAAATTTACCTGCTTTAATCATTCTAAAGTGATAGATTATGGCTAACCTGATTTCATCGTTACCTTAATTACTCGCTCTCAAGAATTAGCTTTGCTTGCAAAAGTTCTTGACGCTTTTCTTCGCTGACACTGGGATACTCAAGGTTCAGTTCCTTCAACTTAGTGTAAATGATGCCAGCTACTACAAGACGAGTGAACCATTTGCGATCGGCTGGGATAATGTACCAAGGAGCATAGTCCGTACTGGTGTGATTAAACATATCTTCATAGACCGCCATGTACTCATCCCAAAAAGTACGATCTTTAGCATCATCAACAGAAAATTTCCAGTTTTTTTCAGGACGATTGATCCGTTCTAAAAAACGTTTTCGCTGCTCTTCCTTAGACACATTGAGAAAAAACTTGAGGATGATCGTCCCGTTATTGACTAATTGCTTCTCGAAGTTGTTAATTTCTTCAAAGCGCCGCTCCCAAATATTCTTGTCGATTAAACTAGGTGGAATTGGTCGCTGCTCTAGGATTTCTGGATGAACTCGTGTTACCAAGATTTCTTCATAATAAGAGCGATTGAAAATTCCAATCCGTCCTCGTTCTGGTAGGGCTTTGGAACAACGCCATAAATAGTCATGATTTAACTCTTCTGTCGAGGGCGCTTTGAAGCTATGCACTTGACATCCTTGGGGATTGATTCCCGACATTACGTGTTTAATCGTACTGTCTTTACCCGCCGCATCCATTGCTTGAAAAATGATTAGTACAGCATGGGTTTTTTGAGCATACAGAATATCTTGATATTCTGCTAAAGCTTTAATACCTTCCTTTAATTGACTTTTAGCTTTCGATTTCTTTAGATGATTGGCTTTGTAAGCTGGGTCATAGTCTTTTGTGAGAGAAATTACTCGCTCTGATGGCACAATAATTTGCTGCTTTGGTGGAACTATAAAAGGACGAATCAACTCGTCAAGATTTTGGAGCGGAAATGGATTTAATGATGTATCATTTTGGCTATGTTTATCGGTCATACTTTTAACTCTCCAAGGTCAAGGTAAATAGACTTGTTCTGACGGGCTTATATCAAATCAATCTGTTAGCATCGCAATTATTTATATCTCTATTCTCGACCTCTGCGTGAATCAGCGTCAATGCCTTGTCATCTGCAGCCCGAGAAATTCTCTTTTTAAAACCGTAGATACAGGCCGATAAACACAGATTAACGCAGATGAATTATATAAATTCCGGTTGCACCGTCCGTGATGGTTGACTGTTGACTCGATTTTACGCCCGACGACGCTACCGGATTTGATATTAATCATGCCAACGAACTGGACTTGACAACATTGCTTTAATTGGGTCGTGTTGCACACTTAATAACAACCGCAAACCCAAACCAGCTACAACGTATTCCAAGTTTATGAAGTAGAATACCTGCTTTAATTCTTCTCATGTGAGAGCTTACAAGATACCACTACTTGAAATCTTGGCCGTCTAACTCCTCCGCAATGGCTTCCTGGCTGCCACGTTCAATCATATCTGCATGACACCTTAGTGCGGTTTAGCCTAGTGTCCGGTGAGTAAAGAAAGCGATCGCCCAAACAAATCCTTTTTTAGGTAAAATGACAGCGATCGCCTATTTCCTCCAAATAGTTTCTCCAAGTTAATTTAGGCAGACCAAGATTCGCGAAAGTCAGCATAGAGGGTCAATCCACCATCAATATAGAGCGTTTGTCCCGTAATGTAAGCCGCTTCATCTGATACGAGAAAGGCAACAGATGCTGCCATTTCCTCCGATGTGCCTGCCCGTCCCATTGGGATATGGCTTTCCACTACTGCCTTTTGTTCTGGATCGTCCGTCCAGCTTTCATTAATCGGTGTAATCGTTGCACCGGGGGCAATAGCATTGACGCGGATGCCTCGGTTTGCGTATTCCAACGCTAGGGTTTTCGTTAAATTCCCCATACCACCTTTGCTGATGGAATAGCTGATATACATCGGGCGAGGAATGATTTCATGCACACTGGAAACATTGATAATCACCCCAGGGCGTTGCTCACTCAATAGGTGCTTAATGGTTTCCCGCGCACAGAGATATGCACCTCGCAAATTCACCGCTATCACGCGATCGAATTCATCCGTTGGCACTTCATGTGAGGCGCTTTCTGTTTGAATCCCAGCGTTATTAATCAGGATATCGAGATGACCGAACTGCTCCACAACCTGATTCACCATTTGCACGATGTCCTCTTCTTTAGAAACATCACCTTGAATCAGCAGGGTTTCAACCCCGCATTCTGCTGCTTGCCCACAGGCTTTTTGCATCGCCATTTCTTCAGTATCTTCTGCCTCTTCTAGGCTTTTGCGATAGTTAACGGCAATGTTGCAACCTTCTTGAGCGAGACGAATGGCGATCGCCTGCCCAATGCCTGAACTCGCTCCAGTAATTAGTGCGTTTTTTCCCTTTAAACCTTTCATAATTGCTCTCCCAGAGAATTAAAACAAAATATCTTAACCGAAACCTCAAGCCAACTAGCTTCAACATCAACCAGAAGGTTGTTCTGTCTTTTCCCCACGCATTTCATCAATATCCAGGAGGCCGATCACCACGCCCGCGATCGGGATTGACAGAAAAACTCCGACTAATCCAGCGACTCGCGCCCCCACTAATAGCGCAAAGAACATAATGACTGGATTTATATTAATGGAGTCTTGCATAATACGGGGCATGAGTAAGTTTTCTTCAACCTGCTGTAAGACAATGCAACCCACTAAAACTTTCAAACTCAGCAGAATTCCTTGAGGCAGAATAATCAGGCAGATGAGGCTAATCCCAATCGTGGCGCCAATACCGGGAATCAGGTCAAATGCGCCTGCGACTGCCGCCATGACCAGTGCATAGGGAATATCCAGCAAAATAAACACCAGAAAGGTAGAGATGCCGAAGAAGATTGATAACAGCAACCGACCCCAAAAGAAACCCATAAAATTCTTTTGGATTGCCCTGGTCAAATCATCCCGTAAGCCGGGTGGAAAGAGCCTGACGATCAGATTCCATAGTCGTCTACCATCTAGCAGCATAAAGAAGCCAACCACCGCAATCACAATCACATCTAGCAAGTTGAATAACACATTTTGCATTGTGGAAAAACCCCTGCCAATGATGCCGAGGGCTTGTTCGCGCAGTTGTGTCTCAAAGGTGCTGAAATCGACCGTAATATTGCGCTTTTGCAGAAACGATTGGAGTGTTTCCAACTGTGCGATCGCTGAGTCTAAAAATTGAGGAGCCTGTTCCAATAACTGCTGTGCTTGGGAAATGATAGCTAATCCTAGCGTTGCCATTAACCCACCTAGAATCAACAAGGCAAGTAAAAACACCAGCACTACCGCTACCCAACGAGGGATGAAACGAGATACAAATTTGACTGGGTAGTTCAGTACAAAGGCGAGAATGGCTGCAAAAATAAAAACAATCAGAACCGTTTCAAAATATGCCAACACCTGCACGATCGCCCAGCCAAGTGCAAAGAGTAGCAGGTAGCGAATGAGTTGAGCATTGTTCAGGTGTTCCCACATCCGATTGGTGTTAATTTTTGGATTGTCCATTACAGCCTGTCAACCTCTGCACCGTTCCTCCTCCGCAGTATTAACTGAAATAAACACCCATGTCCTCTACCTAAAGATAAGAATTGTAGAGCCTGTAGGGGGAGTTTTTCTCAGAGACAGTTCTCCGGGCCCAAAGAGCGATGGTCATGACACAAGGACATCCGCAAAAAAGGCTTTCTGCTGATTGTATGGTGGGAGAAGCTAGCGATGGGAAAGGGGTTCGCGCCCAAGCGTGAGCATCAACCGTTGTAGCAACAGAATCTGTCACGGCTGCCGATCGCCAGCCCGCATTAAAGACAGTGTTTGCAACAACCAGAGGGTATGACATCAGTAGCGAAAAACGGCGGCGATTGCCTTGTCTTGAGGAACATTTCCCGGCTCTACGGCGTAAACATTACCACCATTGGTCAGGGTATGCAGTGCTGCTAAATCCAGCAAATCTTCGTCCCCTGCCTGATGTTGAGCGTGAATCTGAACCGAATTCGCCTCCGGATCGAACACCCCCCAAACTTGCTCACCCACGGGAACAAACAACGATTCAACGCGCTGGAAATAGGCAGCAGGCACAACCTGTTCGATCGTGCTAGCAGTTTTTTCGGTGGCTTGTAGTTCCTGGTAGCGGGCGATCGTTGCTTCTTTTGCTTGCTCAAAATAAGGCTGTACAATCTGCCACGCCGGAGTATGCAGTTCCTCCGGTTTCAACATTTCTGGATTGCCTGTGATGCCTTCGGGCAGTACGTGAGCGTAGGTGTTTGCCTGCTGATAAATTGGCAAGAGATAATCAACCCCTGCCAAAATTAGCGGCGCTTGCTCGTTTTTTAAGAAGGATTCTAGCCCCTTGCTAACTTGGCGGAAGTAACGCAGCAGTCGATCTTTTTGGTCATCGTTACCGCCTCCCTGTCCATGAAATATGGCAGAACCATCGCCACCACTGCGGCCTTGTGAGCTGGCCGTATGAAACTGCAGGCTTTTTTCTGGATCGTCATACTGCAATGCTTCTGCGATGCTGGTGGGTACATCAGTCAACTCAACCTCATTGACGCGATAACGAGTTCCCTGAAACAATCGAACTTGATTTTGGCTTAGTGCCAGAATATAAAACTGCCCATCTCCCGACAAAAGTTGCAGCAATGGTTTGAGATGAAAGCGCTCGGTGACTACGGTTAATTCTGGGAATGCGATCGGCAAGCAGTAGTAGCGGAACTGATTGGGAGATAGCAGAATTGCTAGTCCATCGCTTTGATGCTGCCAGAATTCATAGGTATCTAGCTCGTGAACCGGTTGCAGCAACTCTTTGGCATCCTGTTCACTCATTCCCATCGCCAGCAATTGTTCTTCGGCTTGCCGCAGCCGATTCTTGAACCGAATTGGATTTTGTTGGGTTTCGGCTCCTAAACGCTCCATTGGCGTGTAGATCGAAATACAGGTTGAGTTTGATTGTGCGGCTAAAGTTGTTAATTCATCCATGGCTAATAAATTCATTGTGTACCTCTGTTCAATTTTTCTTTCAAGCTTTTATCAGCGGTAGGACAGGCTGAATGTCATTTCTGGGACATTTGCTGTTTTCTGATTTGTCCTGAGAAATTTCGGAGAGAAACCTCCCTGACGCTCAGAATTGGCCTCAGAGATGTGGTCAAGGTTCGTCACTTAGCGAGCGCGCAACTTTCCGAGAGTAGCGTCTAGCAACTTTTTCATTTTCTCGGCAGCACCGCTGATGGACTGCTCCAATATTTAGCCCTGATCGCTGACTGCGATTGGCTGATGGTTAGCGAGACGGACTTCGATCAAACAGCGTTTATCATTAGCACCAAACTTCTCGTTGCTGTTCTCATCGCTAAGGTGGACTTCCACCCGTGTAATATGCTGACTGAAGCGATCTAAGGTGTCTTTGATTATGGCTTCGACGTGTTGAGCCAGCGCCTAGTTGCCTTCGATGTTGGTATTCGATGTTGGTATTGGATGTTGGTATCAGTGTTGATCTCAACTTTCATGTGTCTATCCTCTTCTAATAGCTGTCTTATGGGAGTGGTACGATTAGCGCCATTTTTCCTGCCTACAGCATCCTGCCGCTCGGTTTAATCAACCCTAGCTCCACAAATCGCTCTATCACTATCATCGAGGTTTCCGTCACCGAAGTAGCCTACTAAAAGGTAGATAGTTACAGGCTTAACCTATAGCAAGCGATCGCCCAATTAAAATCAGCCTTTCAGCATAGGTTTGTCCAAATTTTTCGATTCTCACTGTCTGCATTCCCATCATGGTGCTTGCACCACTGCCTACGAGTTACGAATTACGAGTTATGAATTACGAATTGAATTACCAATTACGAGTTTCCTTTTGTGGTCTTTTGGATGCTTCCAATACTTCCGCAAAATTCTTTATTAGTAGGTTGGGTTTCGTCCCTCAACCCAACCTACAGAATAAAAAAATATATAGCGCTTATCAAAAAAGTGAGGGATGCAGACGAGCGATTAGCAATTACCAATTACCCACTCTACCTCATTTTACTGAGAAGTGCTATATACCTTATGGATTTGATTTATGCTTATCTAATTATTGAAGTGCCCGCAATTATACCAACAAGCCCAATCAGACCTAATGCTCTACGAAAGTAATTAACGCCTTGAAATAATTCTTGCCAAGCCCAAGTAAACAAAGAGCCAAAGGCTACTAGCTGCAACCCTAAATTAATTTGACCTGTTGTAATAATGAGCGTTAATAAAGTAGCTACAATTCCGACACTCAGTGGTAGATTGGGCATCTGAGCTATAACAATTTTGCCTTCGCTGTCCCGGAAGGTGCGATCGATAAATGTGTTTTCCATGAGTTTCTCGTGTCAATGTAATAAATAGAACCCGGTTAACATTCAATACTGGGGGCCTTTTTGGGAACGATACTACAAGCTTTAGAGGGAAAGGATCATAAAAAACTCGAATTAAATGCAAGTCAGGAGTGGAGATGACATTGATTTAATTATCCACAGTGGCTCAAAGTCCTAGAAAATTAGCCATTGGGTCATAAAAAAACTGTCAACATTATTGAACAGTTAAATGTGAAATTTATCCTAGATCAAGTTTTTTTTGATTCCCTATCCTGAATCTATTCAGCTTGTTTTAGCCATCCTTTTAAAGGTTTTTTATTTGAATTGCTAGACGGTAGTTTTATGGTAAAAGTCAAAATTTTAAATATCATCTATCGGTTGGAATAGTTTAGAGTAAAAGGTTATCTATAATTGGACAGACATCATCGTTTCTCTAGTATCGCATCGAGATTGATCGACCTCATGCTCACATCAAAGGTCAGCAATTCACAGGTCTAAACCTTTTGGTGAAGCAGGCTTGAACCTCTGTTGGCAGTGCAGTAATTTCTGTTTCCACAGCTTGAATTGATTGTGTAGCCACTATTTCTGCTCGATCGCTCTCAGCATCCTGACTCACAAAAAATGTAGCCAGCGTTGCTGTCAAATAACCGCATACGGCGATCGCACACAACGACAGTAAAAAACCAAGCACCCGCCCGGACGCTGTTTTCGCAAAGTAATCAGAGCTGATCGTACTCATCAACATTGCCGTCCACCACAGGGCAGTCCCATAGTCATTAATCCCCCCATTACCATTAGGAAGTTCGTGCTAAAACGCCTAACTTCCAGCTACTCCAATTCGGGTGACAACCCTAGAATGACGTACAGCAGACTTTTACTAAATTGCTCAATCTTGCGAGTAAGTGGTGTTTCCAGCCCAGTGCTTTCATCCATCAGTTGCGAAATTCGCCCAGTTTCAGTTTGGTTGGCGATGGCTACCACAATTCCTTTTGCCTGCCCAAATGTCACCAAGCTTCCGGCATAGGCCATGTTGCTGCGATCGGCTAAAACCGTTTCAGCGGCTAGGGGTTCGGTTGCTTTCTGGACGGGAACCGATTCCCCTGTCAATGCAGATTCACTCACCTGCAAGTCACGCACATTAACTAACCGCACGTCAGCAGGCACTTTGTCACCGGATGCCAGTAATAGCAGATCGCCAGGAACCAGTTCGCGGGAGTTGAGCCGAACCTTTTGCCCATCTCGAATCATGGTGGCTTCAGTGGTGACAGATTTGGCTAGGGCGGCGATCGCATTTTCGGCTTTCGATTCTTGGATAAAGCCAATCACGGCGTTAATCAACATCACGCCCAGAATCACCCCGGCATCCACCCAGTCCTTTAGTAGCAGGGTGACGATGCCAGCAACTAACAAAATATAAATCAAGGGTTGGTTGAATTCCATCAGGAAACGGATGATGGGGCTTTTCCCTGCTTTCCCTTTGATTTCATTGAAACCATAAAGTTTCTGACGTTCAGACACCTCTGCTTCTGACAATCCCGCTTCTAAATCTGTCCTCAGATATTTCTGAGCATCGGCAACAGATTGCTTATGCCATTGCTGTTCAGTGAGATTGTCAATAGTAGAAGATGTCATGCTCAGATGCTTAAATAAATTTAACCGCCTTACATTAACCTCGGTTAGGGATAATTTAAAAGTGTCTTTGGGAGGGTTTTTCAGGCGAAACCTCTCTCAGATTTAGATTATGTCTGCTGAAGCACTCCATCGCTCGGTAAACTCCCAAAAGTAGAAACAATCGCACTACGATCGGGATGAATACGCTTAAAGGCGATCGCCTGCCAGGAATTTCCGTTGTGATCTCGCAGGTTTTTCCGGGATGGATAGAGCCTTTGCGTTGGATATTCTTCGATTTTCGTCACAGTAGCAAACTCCGCGTCCTAAACCTACAAACAGCGGGTCTAAATCGATCGCAGCCGCTCTGGTTGCCGGCAGTGTCAAGCTAAATCCAACTACGCCCAGAAAGCCGTAATTCTTAATTGTACCTCATAGCATCGGAAAGTGCTGTTAATCGAGCGCATTGATACTGTTGCTTAATCAGTTCAAGAGTCCGATTATCTTGATTCTAATTTTTGCTCCGGTGCTAGAGATTTTCCTTCAATAGGCGGCAGATGCCATATTTTGGGACACTCAGGCGGATTTATACAAAGCTTGTTTGTGCAACGCACAGTTGCGCTTTGCCAATGGCTTTGTCGCTGAATCTGTTTATGGGAAAGGAGAGATTTTTGGGCAGTAGGAAAACATTTTTACCATCTAAAGAGAAGAAAAAACGCTGGTTTTTACTACTGAATCCGGTCAGTTAATGCAGGGAGAAAATCGGCGCACTATCAAAGTAGGAACGCGGCGCGGCTTGTTGGCTAAAGCCACCGATATGGTGTGTAAATATTTGTCAAACTGTAGACTATTTTACGTAATTAGTGCCTATAATTTGTAATTTTTGAAATTTGCAGATAGTGCGATGCGAGCGAAAATTGGCCAAATGTAGCGATAACGAGTAAGCCCTGAAAGTAACAGGTTACCTCTATAATTTATTTTTGAGGTAGCTTGATTGTGTTTTTTAGTTTATTCTGGGTTTAGTAACTATATATTATTAACCCGGATTGAGGGATTGTTATTTTTTGCTGGAGTTTTTTTTAGATGTCCGATCTATTTACCCACGGTTACGCGCTGTTGATTGGTGTTGGTAATACTGCTGACGCAGGCTATTCGCTTCCAGAAACAGTCACGGATGCTCAAGCGCTCAAAGATGTGCTGACTGACGCAAATTTTTGTGCATATCCCAATACCCCCGATCGTGTCCGGTTGTTAAAGGACGAGGGTGCGAATCACAGTGCCATTTTGGAGGATCTGGACTGGTTAAAAGGATGTGCAGATGCAGACCCAGAGGCCACGATCGTCATTTACTATTCTGGGCATGGTGGGTTTCACGAGGCCAGTAATGCTTACTACTTAGTCCAACATGATTTTAATGAGCAAGCCATTCTACAAACAGCCCTTTTAGCGGAAACATTGAAGGAGAAGTTACGCAATATCAAGGCTAAACGTCTCTGGGTAATCATTGATAGTTGTTATGCGGAGGGGATGGCTAGTGCTAAGAACGATCGGCCAGCAGACTTTTTGCGTACAGAGTTCTCGAAAGGGGTGAATGATGCCCTGAAGCAGGGGGAAGGTCGGGCAGTGTTCACCTCATCACGAGGACATCAATCTTCTTACGTGCGTCCAGATGGCCTCAGTCTCTATACGTATCATCTGATTGAGGCGCTGAAGGGAGCGGTAAATCAACCGGGCGATCGCCTCGTCACAATTTTCAACGTCATGACTCACTTGGGAAAAACGGTTCCAGAGAGTGCCCGTAACCTCTGTCACCGAGAACAAACCCCGTTTTGTAATGCAGCGACGGAGGATTTCCCAGTGGCACTGTTGCGCGGTGGCAAGGGACTACCCAGCCAAAGCCAGAGTCCAGAGTTGCCTAGGGTGATGACAACTCAAGAGGTGATGACCCCTGCCTTGGCGATGGCGAAGCGATCGCTGGCTATTCTAGAAGAAAAGGCTGCTGGCTATGAAAGGCTGCAAATGCCTGGTCATCTGCGGATTGACCTAGAGGAAAAACGGCGAGAGGTGGCAGAATTGGAAGCAAGATTGAGAGATGGGAAAGTCAATGGATGATTGCGCTGCTTTGGAACAAACACTGGCTATTGCCCAAACGGTGCTTGCAGACTTAGAGAAAAAGGCAGCGGGCTACACCAGCCTGACAATTCCGTCACATCTAAATATCGAACTGAAGGACAAACGCCAAGAAGTTGATAACCTGAAGGCACGATTAGAAGCGGCACAATTAGCCAAGAAAAAGACTCAGCAGTCAGCTCAGTCCGAGATGAATCGTCAATCTGCGATGCGATCGCGAGTGCCAGATAGCCATTACATTGAACGAAATGAGGCGAAAAGGCTGTTAGAACGCTTTGACTTAGCACTCAACGAATCTGAGGGACAACCCTTGCTATTCAATATTTGCGGAACTGGCGGAGTTGGTAAAACAACGTTACTGGGGCGGTTAAAGGATGCTCATGCAGGCAAAGTTGATTTTCTGGAGATTTGTTTTGCGAAAACGCCTGATATCGAAACTCCCCTAAAATTGATGCGAAAGGTACATGAGCAGGCTGTTGAGCGTTTTGGAGGTGAAACGAGCGCTGATTCATTCAAACAAAAGGAGGAGCAGTTTGAGTTAACTCTATACAAGTTGAGTCATCAGTCAATTGATGGTGAAACAACTAGCAGCGAAGAAGCAAAGAAGATTACAAGCTGGTTTCAACGCTTCATCTGGCTAAACCTAATAGGTTTGACATCCACCTCAAGTAAGCCAACATCTTTTAATTTTCCAGGGGTAGGTTTTTCTGCATTAGCGGCGAGCCCAGAGGATGCAGACAGCTTGCAAGAATCGATCCAGCAGCGAGTGCGGAATCACCCTGCGACCAAAGACCAGCCTGAGCTACAGGCTCTTATGTTACAGCCAGTTTCCAAACTGACGCAGGCATTTGCTGAAAGTCTGATGCAATTTGCCCAAAGCAGAGGACGATCGCTCGTGCTGATTTTGGATACCTATGAAAAAGCACAGTCTTACCTGAATCAATGGCTATGGCAGTATTTGGTCGAAGATACTGCGTTGTCTTCTGCACCAGTAAGGCTCGTGGTTGTAGGGCGGCGATCGCTGCAAGCAGATGAGGGTTGGCGCAAGCTCAACCAGGATCGGAAGTTGCTCCTTGAGGTGCCACTTAAGAAGTTTAGCAGGAAGGATACAGAGGAATATCTCAAGCAAATTGGCATTGAAAATGGCGGTATATGCGCCAAAATCTACAAAGCAACACAGGGATTACCCTATTATCTAGATTGGGTACGGAAGCAACGAGAGCAAGGTGAAGAACCTGATTTTTCCAAAGGAAACCAAGCGATCGCTGAATTACTTTTGCAGGGGATAGATCCCCGGCCTCGGAAAGTTTTGTATGTGGTAGCTTGTTGTCGATGGTTCGATCGGGCGATGATTTGGTATTTGCTTGGAAGCGTTGACTTAGACTTACAACAAGATGCCGATAATGCAGAGGGTTACTTTGAATGGTTGAAAGACTTAGATTTTGTTGAGTTTACCAAAGGGCACTACCGCTTAGATGATGTGGCGCGGGATGTCTTTCGGCAGTTTTATTTTCAGGAGGATCAAACTCAGTTTCGCAAAACTCATGCTTTACTAGCCAATTACTTCCAAAAACAAGCGGATGAACTTGTTACTCCTGAAATGTTTTTACCCGATCAGTATCAGGATGAGGAGTGGCGAGAACTGATAGCAGAGTGTCTCTATTACAATCTTTTTGGCAACGGGAAGGAAGGACTCCAAAAATATATTGAACAGGTCTTTACCGCAATTTATCTGCAAGTACCAGATGTATTTATGGCTCCCTTTGCTTTCATTTGTGCAGAGATAAGTGAAGAGAACCTGAATCTGCTTCCCAAAGCGACAGACAAATTTTTTAAAGATTCGGGAAGAGCTCTCAGCTTTGGCTGGAATTTTATATATACACCGCCAACAAAATACAAGATTAAATTTGAAGGTGAGAATCCTCCTTCAGAACAAGCAATTGAGGAATTTGCCAAACAAATTAAGGTATCTATTCAATCCCTGTTGGGATCTGTTGGCGATCTCAAGGATAGTCTAGGCAAGTGTGCAGGACTGATCTATAAGTCTTTACGTTGCAATACATTCAGAGAAAGCACAGATTTACTGTTGCAAGCGAAAATCCAGTGTGAAAAATTAACTCACTGCCATCCGAATCTGAAGCATACTCTTTTTTCAATTATTGGTGACTTACTGGTAAGTGCAGAACGTTACAAGGATGCACTGGATTGCTATCAGAAAGGACTGGAGTTAGACCAAGGTAATGCATCCACTTTTTTTGGGCATGGTGTTGCTCTAGACCATCTAGAGCGATATGAGGAAGCGCTGGAAAGTTGTCAAAAAGCAATTGACCTCGCTCCTGAATATGTTAATGCTTGGGTAAATCGAGGGAAGGCTCTCCTTCATCTAAAGCGATATGAGGAAGCGCTGGAAAGTGTGCTAAAAGCGCTAGACCTCGCTCCTAAATCTGTTGATGCTTGGGTACATCGAGGGGCTGCACTACGCACTCTAGAGAGATATGAGGAAGCGCTGGAAAGTTTCCAAAAAGCGCTAGACCTCGATACTGAATCTGTTGATGCTTGGGTAAATCGAGGGAATACACTCTTTAATCTAGAGAGATATGAGGAAGCGCTGGAAAGTTATCAAAAAGCGCTATACCTCGCTCCTGAATCTGTTGATGCTTGGGTAAATCGAGGAGCTGTACTACTTAATCTAGAGAGATATGAGGAAGCGCTCGAAAGTTTGCAAAAAGCGCTATACCTCGCTCCTAAATCTGTTGATGCTTTGCTAAATCGAGGGAAGACACTCAATAATCTAGAGAGATATGAGGAAGCGCTCGAAAGTTTCCAAAAAGCGCTAGACCTCGATACTAAATCTGTTGATGCTTGGGTAAATCAAGGGGCTTCACTCTATAATCTAGAGCGATATGAGGAAGCGCTCGAAAGTTATAAAAAAGCCCTAGACCTTGATCCTAAATCTGTTAAAAATTGGGTAAATCGAGGGGCTGCTCTCCTTCATCTAGAGCGATATGAGGAAGTCCTTACTACTTGCGAGCGAGTTTTTAAGATTGATTCTAAGAATCATCAAGCACTGAACACTCAAGCACTAGCATTAAGTCTTCTCAATAATTTTGAACAAGCTATTACAGCCATTGATGAAGCAATTAACTTAGAGCCTAAAGAAGTATTACACAGGGCTAATCGTGGCATTATTTTGGCTAGGGCTGGTCGATACACCGAAGCCCTTGCTGATTGTGAACAAGCGATTAAGCAAGATCCTAAGCATGAGAGTGGCTATTACGGTAAAGCCTGCTGCTACGCACTACAAGGTGATATTGGACAGGCTATCGATAATCTACAGAAAGCGATTGATATTGCACCTCGTCGAAGCCGAAACGAAGCAAAACACAACCCAGATTTTGACAGTATCCGAGATGATGAACGATTTCGAGCTTTGATGTAATTAGCCTCATTTTAATTTCATTGTGTAATTTTTATATATCGAGGTTGACTTTTTACGCGATCGATCCAAGTTTGAATAGCTGGAAATTTGGTTAAATCAAATCCACCTTCGTCAGCAACGTGAGTGTAAGCAAATAAACCGATGTCAGCAATTGTATAGCGATCGCCCGCAAAAAACTCATTTTCTGCTAAATGCTGTTCCATCACCCCCAAAGCAGCATAACCCGGTGCTTGTTTTTGTTGGAGTGCTTCCTGATATTCTTGTGCTTTCCCTGTCAAATACCAAAAACGAGAAGTAGCAATAAAAGGTTCGTGGCTGTACTGTTCAAAAAACAACCACTGCATAACTTGAGCGCGTTCAAATTTATCCGTGGGGAAAAACTCAGTTTCTTCGCTCAAGTAAAACATAATTGCATTCGATTCAAACAGAAATTTACCCGGTGCGATTTCTAACACCGGAATGCGGCCATTGGGATTTTTGACCAAAAATTCAGGTGTACGGCTTTTTCCTTGGAGAATATCAATTTCTGTGCGATCGAAGGGAATATTAAGTTGAGTTAAAAGCAAGCGAACTTTATAACAATTCCCAGAAAGCGAATATTCGTAAAGTTTAAACATAAGTATTTTGTTTAATATGCCCTAGAGAACATAGAGGACGCAGACTTAAGAAAGAGAGAGAGAGAGAGACAGACAGACAGATAGAATTTCACGAATTATAATTCGTAGCATGATCGGCGGTTAATGTCAGCATTGCTAGGTTCAGAAGTAATATGTGTAATACCAAATCCTGGGTAGCTACAACTCATAAATATTAGCCCGGGCAGGCGGACTTTGGTTGACAGGAAAACCGTTGATTTACGCTTCAATGGAGACTCTCCAAAATCGCCTATGGGGAACTTTTTATAATATTGTTGCCGCCTGTGTAGGTTGAGAGCCTCAATAGGTAATTTTTGGGACTTATTTGACAAACATATAATTTTATTATACGATATTAATGTCATTTTTTTGTGAAACTTCAATAATATGAACTGGGACAATAACTCAATTGTAATTTATTCCAATTTTCCATTTCATCTAGAAGATTGGTCTCCTCTATCTGTAAATAAAGGTATTGGCGGAAGTGAAGAAGCGATCATTTACTTAAGTCAAGAATTAGTGAAATTAGGCTACCAGGTTACTGTTTTTAATCGCTGCGGTGATATGGAAGGGGAATATAAAGGAGTAGCTTATCAGTCAGTTGATAAATTCAATGCCCAAGATAACTTTAATGTCATAATCTTTCATCGTGTTTGGATACAACCTATGCGTATGAAAGTGAAAGCCCGAAAAACTGCGGTGTGGATGCACGATAACCCGCAATTATTTCCTCCTGTAGAAGAGTCTCAGCGTTTAGAATTTCTGGCAAGTTTTGATAAACTTTTTATGTTGTCAAGTTTTCATAAATCTCTGCTGCCAGACTGGATTCCTGAAGACAAGATTTTTTTAACAACCAATGGGATTAATCTCGAAGATTTCAATTTAACAGGAATTGCTAGAAATCCCAAAAGGCTAATTTCGATTAGTGATTATGCAAGAGGTATTGAAAATTTACTGACTCAATGGGATCAAGTTCTCAAAGAAGTGCCCGATGTTGAATTACATATTTTTTATGGGTGGCAAGGAATTGATGCCTTAATTAATTCACCTTATCTTGAGAAATTTCCATACTTACCAGATAAAAAGCAAAAACTTTTACAACTTTTCGCGCAGGAAAATGTCTATGAACATGGCAGGATTGGACACAAAGAGTTAGTTGAAGAATTATTCAAATCAGGCATCTGGGTTTATCCTTGTCATACTGCTGCGGAGATTTTCTGTATTAGTGCTTGGAAAGCACAAGCCGCTGGTTGTGTTCCCGTGGTGACAACTTATGCAGGTTTAGATGACACTGTAAAATCAGGTATCAGAATTAAGGGACCTGCTGGCGATGAGGAAACTAATAATGCTTTTATTGCAGCAGTGATTGACTTGCTAAAAAATCCTGAAAAACAAGAATCTTTAAGAAAGGAAGCATTAACTCTTAAAGATTCATTTGGCTGGGATAGAGTCGCTCAACAATGGCATCAGGAGTTTATCTCCGCTGAAATTAAGTAGCAAATAATGAATCAACAACCCGCATTTTGAATGTGGTTCAGGATTCAGGTGATTCACCAGAGCACCATACAACCGCTATCTTTAAGCCGTCAAGATAGTAAAAAAGTCCTGCTTATTTACCATTTTTTTGACGAAATGGATCGAAACCAGCCACTTCTGCCAGCGTATAAAGCGGGCGGCCCTTTACCTCCTCGTAAATCCGCCCTATATACTGGCCCAAAATCCCAATACTCACCAACTGTACCGCACCCAAAAAGAAAACCGCCATCATGACAATTGTCAAACCAGTTAAGGCAGAATTTGGATAAAAAAGCCGCCAATACAAAATCAAAAAAGCCATTAACACCGATATAAATGCAGCAAATAACCCCAAATAAATCGAAAGTCGGAGGGGAACTTTTGAAAAAGATACTAAACCATTCATCGCTAAACTCAAAGATTTTCTGAAGGTATACTTAACCTCGCCTGCAAAGCGTGGATCACGTTCAAACTTAACCGCAGTTTGTTTAAAACCAATCCAAGCCCGCAGTCCCCGAATGTAGCGGTTGCGTTCAGGCATTGCGTTGAGTACCTCCACTACACAGCGATCCATTAAACAAAAATCTCCCGTATCTATGGGAATATCAACATCAGCAAGATTCCGCAAAATGCGATAATACATATAAGCTGGCAACCGCTTAAACCAACCTTCTTGACGGCGTTGAGTGCGCTGAGCGTAAACAACTTGATAGCCCTGCTGCCACTGTTCTACCATATCTATAATTAGCTCTGGTGGGTCTTGCAAATCGCCGTCCATGATAACTACAACTTGACCTCTAGAAAAATTTAAACCAGCAGTTACAGCTATTTGATGACCGAAATTGCGGGCCAAACTGAGGTAACAAATTCGCGAGTCTTTTTCGTGCAATTCTCGCAAAAGTTCGAGAGAGCGATCGCGACTGCCATCATTGATTAAAATTAATTCTACTGGGCCGTCCATTCGATCCATCACCGCACTAATTCGCCGATACAATTCAGCGACATTTTCTTCTTCGTTATAGATAGGAATTACCAAAGAATACTTAGGTGTATCGTTCATTGCAGTTTCTGTTTAAAAATTGGCTTTTCCACCGTTAAATCAAAACTTTCTTTTTCCCCAAACCCCCTAGCTGCTTCACGAGAGAGGTTCGGCACGTAATTTCGCTCTTTTAGCCAGACAACAGCAGCCCACAAAATAGCCGCGTACCAACACTTATCTATTTTCTTAAATACGAAAAATAAAAGATACCATAAGACTGACACCCCAAGCTAAAACATCTGTTATCATAGATGTTTAGTCAGACTATAAAAATTACAATCATAACCCATCGATTCAAAATTGCATGACAAATTCCAATTATCTTTGGCAAGCAAATCAAGACTTAAGCCAAGCTTGTCTGCAACATCCCTTTGTCAGAGGCATTGCTGACGGCAGCCTGCCCTCAAATAGTTTTGCATATTACATTGCACAAGACGCATTTTTTCTGGGAGCATTCGCTCGCGCTTACAGTATCGCTGCCGCAAAAGCACCCGACTGGGAGGGGTTTGAAATCCTCCACAATCTCAGTAGTGGCGTTTTAGAAGAACTTCGTTTGCATCAAGGATATGCAGCCAAATGGGGGGTAAACTTGCAAGAGGCCAAACCTGGAATCCCTACCCGCCGCTACACAGATTTTTTATTAGCGACAGCCTGGGGAAGTGGTGTAGGTTTGACAGCAGCCGCGATGACTCCTTGCTTGCGGTTGTATGCTTTTTTGGGACAGCAGCTAGCTAAACCTAATATACCGGAACACGCCTTTAGCGACTGGATTTCCACCTATAGCAGCCCGGATTTTGAGATTTTAGCAAAACGGCTGGAAAGTTTGGTCGATCGCTACGCAGAAGCTGGGCCGGAAGTAGAAGCAACCTATCGCTACGCTATGCTGTGCGAAAGAGACTTTTTTCAGGCCGCTTGGGAAATAGAGTAAATTAAGTTTGTGCAACAAATATGGAAAACTATCTTAAGCTACCTACACGCAGCAAATTTAACAGCCATGTACAGCAGGAATGTAGCAAATAATGTCATAACAGCATATCCCCAACAAGGCTGATTACTCAACACTAAACCGAGGGCCCTTGAAAGCTACACAATGCCGTAAGCGTAGGGGTGAAACGATTGCATATCAACGGAATTTATCAGTAGCGCTTAAGAGCAAAAACCGAAATAGCCGACTGTAATGCTCAACCTTTTTCACATATCCAATAAATAGCCACCGCCCTAAATCATGGCAACTTTACTAAGAGCTTGCAGCCACCAAGAATGCGCCCCAAAATGCCCAAATATTAATTATTACCCCTACTACTTCCACTTGCATTCCAAGAGTTGTGAAGCCGCGCATTAGCAAAGGCAACAGCGGATAAAAAGCCATAGAAGGCTGCTGCCCATCATCTGCATAGCTGTAACCTAAATTAGCGATTTCTATATACCCTTTACCGTCCCATCAGAAAGCACCTAGCAGCGACAAAAATTACCCCGTCTCGGCTTTTGGAGCGCTCCAGGCGCGGAATTACTTCTAGCCCTAAATCCGTATTTGTCATGGCTAAAACAGCGCAAGACTGTAGATTTAAAATTAAAGTATAGTCCGCTGCCGAGCGATCGCCAAATATATATGTAAGTACAGCCGTACTGCTAATTTTAACGTCCGAGTTTATTGGGAATCCCTTCGCAGCCACCGGGAATAGTCTCTCTCGACTTCGAGCCACACCAAGTGCAGCAGTAATAGCGCTGCTCGTCCGACAGCCGCTTGACACCCGTGAAATCAGCACGTTCAACCACAGCGCCGGTATGTTCGCCCGTTTGATAGTTGGGAAATTCGGTACGGCTGCGGGGGGATGCAGTTTCTGCAGAGCCGTAGAATAATGCGGCGCCTCTCATATCGGCGCGAGCGAGATTGGCGTCGTACAAGACAGCGCGCGAGAGGTTTGCTTTCACTAAATCGCACTTGCTGAGATTGGCGCGGACGAGGTTGGCTTCGCTCAAATCCGTCCACCGCAAATCTGTGCCAGCCAGGTCAGCACCCGCTAACATGACATTGAGATCGATAACGCGGATACCGTGATCTCTATCTTCAGCGTAGCCGCCGTCACCGTCAAGGATGGGGCGGCCTAAAAGCCGATCGCGCTTCAGCGGAGTAACCAATCTCGACTGCGACAAAAACCGCAGAATTTTAGCTTTACCTTCAGCATCTACACTGCTCATAATTGCAGCCGTGCGCCCTTCTGCGATCGCCCTTTCCTGCGGCCAGTCTTCCAAAAACCCTTGTTCGTCAAGGGCTAAGTCCGAAACCCCTTGAAAATAAGCATCGATCGTTTGCTGCTGCGTAATTCGATTTTGCTGAATCGTCAAATCTTTGGATATCACGTACTGCCGCCAAGCCACATAAACGCCTAAGATTGCGATCAAAATTTGGCCCAAAGCGCCGATCAACTCGCCGAGAGCCCCGATTGCCTCCCAATTGATTTGGATGTTGCGGCTTCCCGGTTCAGTATTAGTACCGCTGAGCATCAGCAAACCCACAATCCCAGCTAAAAGCCCGAAGCAGGCGACGATCAGCGTGCGCCAAGTTGGCGGAATTACCTGCGCCCAGATTTTGCCCCAACTCGGCCACATCAGCCGCAGCGATATGGCGATCGCACCGACGGCGCCAATTAAGCCCAGCCAAATGTTGTCATTGGCCAGCCCAAAAATCATCCCTGCGATCAACCCCAGCGTCAGCACTGACCCCGACTTCTCAGGAGTCGTTTGTTCCGGCTGCTGCGGCAATACAATTTTGCGAGTTGGAGGTGACGACGCCGGTTTTTCCGGTTCAGCAGTAGCGACGATTATCCCTGATTCTGGTGGCACATTAGGGTTCGCACCGTTGAGACTTTCTACAGTCACGTTAGATTCAGGGCGATTGGGTTGAGAAGAGTTGTTGTCTGGTGTCATGCGTTGAGGCAAATGCTAATTTTAGCCGGTCATTAAAACGATTTTAACTAACTTTCCCAGGATTGTAGATAGCATTACAATAGAAATATCCACTAATTATACTCTAAAGAGGTAACATATTATGACCCTGGTACTCCCCAATCTTCAAGAAAAACAAAGGGGTCAAGTAATCACTACAATCACCGTCACGAATCGCATCGATCGAGTTATGGCTGAACGGGGATTTATTTCTGCTGAGGAAGTCCGCTCTGTTATCCTCGATAACGTTGTTGTCGATACCGGAGCAACTCTGCTTTCCTTGCCAGCTCGCATTATTAGCCAATTAGGCTTAATACAAGTAGGAGAAAGAGATGTAGAAACATCAGCGGGCATAAAAAAGGGTCGAATTTTTGCCTACGCTCAAATTATTGTAGAAGGGAGAGAAGGCAGATTTGATTGTTTAGAGTTACCCGAAGGCGTTTCGGCTGTTTTGTTGGGCGTGATTCCAATGGAAGAACTAGGCTTAGAACCTGATTTAAAAAATCGACGATTGCGAGTATTGCCGATGAACAATCAGCAAACGTATCTGATGGGTTAGTCGATCAGCGTTTACCATAGCACAAACCTCTCACCTGTGATTCCTATCATGTCCCATCAATGGATTTTAGATTTTAGATTAAAGAAGTGAAGCATTGACCCCACGGAGAAATTGGGGGGGCAAGTTTCATCGGATACAGGTTTTTTATTTCTGGACGGATGAATCCGGGGGCTTGTATCCTGGATACTTTCGGTAAATTACCCGGCATCAAAAATGTTTTTAGTGACGACTAAACTCATCATAAAACTTAGATGACTTTAGTCCTCAATACCAAGGAATTTTATTTGTTAATGCAGGATAATATTATCTGCGGTTAAAAAATTTATACCAAAAAACTTTATTTTTGGGTATATGTAAGTTTTTTGCCCTACATCTAGCGAGCAGAATAAGCCTTGAGCAAATACACGCCAACCGTCCCAAATATCAAAACAATTATCCCCAAAATCAACTCCACACTAAACCTTTGAGCATTGCCCAAAGCGACAAGAATTTGCTGCCGCACCACAAACGCCAACAGCCAGCAAATCTCCGCCTTCAGCCAAGCCAAAAGACCTCGCGCCAACAGGTATTGCCGGTGAGCGTTCTCAGAAGTAATCCGTACGGGATAATTAAAAGTATGCCGATAGCGCGATACCGCAGTTAAAACCGCAAAAATAATGGCAGCAACCGCCGGCATGATCCAAATCGTCACCTTGTCGCCCCAAGCATCAGCCAGCCCCCCCAAGCCGAAATGAATCGGAATTCGATCGGGCAAAACTGCCCAAAACTTGACGATGAGCAAAATCGCCAGCAAAATCGTGATCGCACCTAAAAGCTCTACCACCAGTACAACAGGCGAAAGCCCCAGAGAAATAACCGGCCGTTGGTTTGGTGCGTTTCCAGTCATGGCTACTTAAAATTAGATTAATATTGAAAATAATAGTATTGCTTCCAATTTCATCCTCCAACAGCTTTCGTTGGGGGTTTCCAAACATCCCGCGAGGTTCTATGACGGCTCAGGTCTTGATTGAAAAGAAAAAGTTAGAAAAACCGCCCCTAACAATACACACATTAGGCGATCGCGTCCTGCGGCAGCCAGCCAAGCGCGTCAAAAGCGTCGATGCAGAAATTCGGCAGCTAGTCCGAGAAATGCTACAAACCATGTACAGTGCCGATGGCATCGGTTTGGCCGCCCCCCAAGTCGGAGTCAACAAACAAGTAATCGTACTCGATTGCGACCCGGAAAACCCTGCCACACCCCCAATGGTTTTGATCAATCCCACCATCAAAAGTAGCAGCGGCGATATCTGCATCTTGCAAGAAGGGTGTTTGAGCATTCCGGGAGTTTATTTAGAAGTCAAACGCCCAGAAGTCATTGAAGTCTCCTACCGCGACGAATACGGCCGCCCACAAACCCTGATAGCAACAGAGTTACTGTCGAGGGCAATTCAGCACGAAATGGATCACCTCAACGGAGTGCTGTTTGTAGACAGAGTAGAAAACAAGCTGGCACTGAATGAAGCATTAGTTAAGCATAAATTTTCGCCAAAGGCCGTAAAATCAGTATGATGGCAGGAACTCCGAAAAGTGGTTTACTCTTAGCTCTTTCGTGCATCACTGCGATCGCGGCAGTCGGCTCCATCTTTGAGCTGTCATCGGGAGAAGCTCAACTGGGCAATTTAGTCACGGGCATCATCCTTGCCCTGAGCGTACCGCTAACTGGCATATTTTTCTATGCAGCCGTTCAGGATGCCAGGGCCAATCTCTAAGCAGAGTTATTAGTCATTAGTCATTAGTCAGCAGTTATTAGTAATTAGTAATTAGTAATTAGTCAGCAGCTAACAACCAATAACTGTGGAATAAAGACTGCTCAAAAATAACATCAGCTAACAGCTCGCGAGCTCATGACCAATGACTAATGACTAATGATTCATAACTCATGACTAATGAAATCGGATTTCTGCGACAAGTGCCAGCCAAAGATGCTGCAGGAACGCCAGCATCCAAGTACCAACTTTCTGAAGAGGGGGAATTGGTCATTGGACGCGATCGCAATTGTCAAATAGCTTTAGAGTCGATCGTCCACGGCATGGTTTCCCGCCGCCACGCCGCAGTCCGTCCGCTAACTCAGGGTACTTTGACAAGATGGGAAATTTGCGACCTCAACAGCGCTAACGGAACTTATATCAACGGAAAAAAGCTCTCTGGCTGCCAAACTTTAGAAACAGGCGATCGCATCAGTCTCGGCCTTGACGGCCCTGAATTTATATTTGAATCTCCCGTAACCCCTTACCAAAATCAACCCGGATTAAGAGCACCACAAACGGGCAATTTTGCTGGTATCGAAAAAGACGCTCTCACTTTAACTCAATTATTCCCGATCGCCTCCACTGGCAAACAATTAAGCCAAAAAGCTTACTTATATCCAGGTATTGCCACAGTTATTGTTGTCGTGTCGATGTTTGTCGCCGTTGGAAATTCCGCAGCATTCAACTTGCTGCTGTCAGCTTACCTCGCCGGTGCGGCTTACTACTTTATCTATCAACTGTGCGGCAAACACAAGCCTTGGTGGGTATTGCTTGGTTCGGCTTTAGCTACAGTCCTGATTGTGATCAGCCCCTTATTAATTGGATTTATATTAGTATTTAGAGAAATTTTGCCCGGCCGCCTGCCAACCGAAGGCGAAACAATCAGTTTTTTGCCTTTTTTGACCAGAATGTTTTTCGGGGCGGGTCTAATGGAAGAATTGCTGAAAGCCCTGCCCGTTTTGGGAGCGATGTTACTGGGAAATTGGCTGCGAAATCCGTGGCGTGATCGAATCGGTGTTTGGGAACCTTTAGACGGAATTCTGTTAGGAAGTGCTTCGGCAGTCGGCTTTACACTGTTAGAAACTCTGGGGCAGTACGTTCCCAATGTCATCCAAAATGTCACCCTGCAAGCAGGGCCCGACGCCGGACAATTAGTAGGATTGCAGTTGCTAATTCCCCGCATTTTGGGTTCCGCCGCCGGACACATGGCTTACAGCGGCTATTTGGGATATTTTATCGGTTTGAGCGCCCTCAAACCTAGGAAGCGCTGGCAAATTTTGGGCGTAGGCTATTTCAGTGCTTCTGCACTTCACGCTTTGTGGAATGCGTCGGGAGCCGCCAGCGTACTTTTGCTGGCCTTGGTGGGAGTTTTGTCCTATGCGTTTTTGGTAGCCGCGATTTTGAAAGCCAGAGCTCTGTCTCCGAATCGAGAGCAAAATTTTGCCACGAGAATATTTTATGAAAAGTGACTGCTGAGTGCTTAATTGTTAAGGTGCGATCGCACTTCAAACTGCCATTTTTTTCTTGTGTTTGAACCTGCTTAAACCTGCCAATGCTAAAGCTGTGCCCCCAACGGTGAGAGGTTCGGGAACTGGTTCCGGTGCGCTATCCACTAGGGTGTAATAAACCTCGTCATAGTTGAAGATACGTCTATCGATATCTTGATATGGATAATAAATGACCTCCCTATACCCAGTTACTACAGATACCGACGTAGTAGGGCCCGTCGGGTAGGGAAAGATAGACCAAAATACCCTGTAGTCTAGCTTGTTGATTTCGTCGAATTCTACGATCACCTGGTCATAGCCGGATGTGCTCAGTCCGCGGAACTCCCCTTGATAAAATCCAACACTAGCCCCTGCCAAGTCGTAGTATTCTTTGGCTCCCGCGACGCCAAGAGTGTAGTCGTACAATCTTCCCTCGGAAACGGCAATTGATTCATATCCTATCCCTGTAAGGGAGGAGTTATTCACCTTGAAAAAACTCAAATTGCTATGGTTAACATTGTAGGTGAGTACGGCGGCTTGTGCTTTGTCTACTCCTACCAATGACACGGCTGAAAACACACTTAAAATTGTGGTAGCGATCGCACTTCCTAATCTCGGCCTTTGTTTTTGACTCATTGTTTTTTATTAAGCTTTACGTAAGTCTACTTTATTTGAGTGAGCGATCGCCCGTAATAATCCGCATTCTTAACGTAATTTTTTATTCAAAGATTGCCAAATGTAAACACCCCAGATCGTACAGGTGCGCGACGGCTGAATTTTGTATCATTTCTTACTTGCCTACTATTGCTTTTGCGCCTAAACAAGGCAAATGTTTGATAATTTCAGCAACATATTCCGACGGGTGTGTGTTGTTGCGATGCTGCGGACGATCGTCCCGATGCTTATACACACTTAATAAATTTTGTCAATACGCAATTTCAAGACATTTTACCCCAGTATTCGGCCCTTGTGTATGAGTAGCTTCTGCTGGATTACCTGACGCGATAATCGGAAAACAGAACTTAGAAATTCTTCACAAATAGTTTGACTGTGGTACTATCTGGATGGCTGTGAGTAGCTGAGGGAAGCCAAGGGGCTTGATTCCTGTGGTGGTGGAGGAGAATCCAGGAGTGCTAGATAGGATGTCATTGGGATACGCAAACGTTTTCGCCCAGCGAAGTCAACCTGAACCCCTCCGCATTGGGGTGATTGGGGTTGGCAATATGGGCCAGCATCACACGCGAGTTCTGAGCTTGCTAAAAGATATCGAACTCGTGGGTGTTGCAGACATAAATGTAGAGCGGGGAATAGATGTAGCAAGCAAATACCGGGTTCGCTTCTTTGAAGACTACCGAGATTTGCTCGCCCACGTAGATGCAGTTTGCGTCGCCGTTCCAACTCGCCTGCATCACCCTGTGGGGATGTCTTGTCTCCAAGCGGGTGTTCACGTTTTAATTGAAAAGCCGATCGCGGCTAGCATTGCCGAAGCCGAATCTTTGGTCAACGCGGCTGCTGAGGCCCACCGGATTTTACAAGTGGGTCACATCGAGCGCTTCAATCCAGCTTTTCAGGAACTCGGCAAAGTGCTGAAAACTGAAGAGTTACTGGCATTGGAAGCTCACCGGATGAGTCCCTATTCCCAGCGGGCTAACGACGTATCGGTAGTTTTGGATTTAATGATCCACGACATCGACTTGCTTTTGGAATTGGCAGATTCCCAAGTGGTGAAGCTGACGGCTAGCGGGAGCAGGGCATCAGATTCAGGTTATTTAGACTACGTGACAGCGACGTTGAACTTTGCTAACGGCATTGTGGCCACCCTGACTGCCAGTAAGGTGACGCACCGTAAACTCCGTTCAATCGTGGCTCACTGCAAAAATTCTCTAACAGAGGCAGATTTTCTCAACAACGAAATCTTGATTCACCGACAAACAACCGCCAATTACGTGACGGATTACGGTCAGGTGCTTTACCGTCAAGATGGGTTGATCGAGAAAGTTTACACCAGCAATATTGAACCGCTCCACGCAGAATTGGAGCATTTTATTAATTGCGTGCGGGGTGGAAATCAGCCTTCTGTGGGAGGAGAACAAGCTCTCAAAGCTCTGCGGCTTGCGAGTTCGATCGAGCAAATGGCTCTCGACGGTCAAGCTTGGTATCCGAAAGAGCTAGAGTCTACTTTGCAAGTTAGCTAAATCGAGACAAATCGTGTCGTTTCCGGCTGCTTTTACAGTTTGGGTTTGTTGTTCCTTGAAGAGGGTAACTGTTCCCATGCAACCGGATTCGATGTCAATCGAGTTGAGATTGGACAATTCGGCGTGAGAAGTTCGGCGAGTGCCATCGTCGAGTTGCGCTCAGTCGAACGATTTTAGATCTTAGATTGACTCTGCAGATGAATCTGGGGGCTTGAACTAAGGTTTCAACTTTTTTGCTCTCGACAACAGAAGTCGTGGGCAAGTATACGTTTTTAGGTGAGGTCACGATTTATGCAAAAAAAGAGCGACTATTTGACGACTGATGGTTTTGCTAACTAGCTGATTTCCTTGAGGACTGAGGTGAATGCTGTCTCGATACAAAGTTGGAATTTCGGCCCCACAATTGAAAATGGGAAGAAAATCTATGTAAGTAATTTTCTCTGTTTCTACGAGTTCGGCGAGACGCGCTCTAGCCTTGAGTTCCCAGTCGCGAGGGCCCGGGCCGCCGAGTTCGCCCCGCTTCGGCGTGACGGCTAGCAAAAACTCGACGTTGGCGGATACAGCTATTTTCTGGATTTGGCGAATAGCTTCTAAGTTGCAGCCTACTACATCGCCGCTTGTAGCTCCGGGTGCGGTCAATTGGGGAGTCGGCACTGCAGGGAGCAGGTAGCGGCTCAATAACTCTAGCGTAGCCGATCGGGGTTTGTGATCCGGGTAAGATCGATCGCGCCCCACAACCAGATCACAAGGAGCCGATGCAAACAAATCGTCCGTATTGAGCAGCAAAACCAAAGCCCTTGCCCCAAAAACACCGAACCGCTTGGCGTAAGCAAGTTGATTCCTCGGCCCCCAAGAATTGGCTGAGGCGTTGAGAACTTCAAAATTTGAATAGTTGACTTGTGAACCTAATTGTGAATCGCTCGCCAGATTCTGTACTTGCAGTCTCAAATTCCGAGCCATAATTTCCGAGATCGTATCTGTCTGATGTGTCCACCAACCGCCGTTGGCGACAGAATCTCCCAACAGCAACAGGCGCAGAGTTTCTGGAGGGGGTGTAGGGGCGATCGCTCCGCTACGCATCGAATACTCGTTAATCTCAATCCGGTTGCCCAAGCGGCGTACCTTCTGGTTGGGCGCCAACAAATAGCCACACTCGGCATCGGCAATATAAATCAAGGGATTACCAAAACCCAGCAGCACCCGCAGCAGCACTTCGATTGCCGCCCCCAATCCTGCGGTGACAGCGAAAATTATGAGAACAACTTTCACCAATTAACCTCGATATAGAAGGATAAACCCCTGCCGACACCAAGGTATAAAAAAGAATGCAATGGCAGTCAAGCTTTCAACCCCGATTGTAGTCAGTCGATTTTAGATTAAAGATTAAAGCATTGACTTCACAGATGAATCTGGGAGATCTCGCTAAAATCTAAACTTTTTTGCTTTCGAGGACTCCTATCTAGAAGCAAGTATGCGTCTTTAAGTGAGGTGAGTAGGTCGCCTATGTAAAATCTAAAATCTAAAATCTAAAATCTAAACTGTTATGGCTGCGGGGTTTGAGCAACTTGGCGACCCGATTAAGTCAACCGAATCGCCCCCGTGGATATAGAATTCTAGAATATACCGTCAAAATCCGCCGTCAGCCGTCAGTGAACTTGGTGGTTTCAGGAAAATCCGTGGACTTAAAACAAATATTCAAAACGCCGAATCCCATAATCGGTGTCGTACATTTACAGCCTTTGCCAACTTCTCCCCGCTGGGGCGGAAACCTCAAAGCTATTATCGGAAGAGCCGAGCAAGAGGCTACAGCGCTGGCTTCTGGTGGCGCAAACGGTATCATTGTCGAGAACTTTTTCGACGCTCCTTTTGCCAAAGACAGCGTAGATCCGGCTGTGGTAAGTGCCATGACTCTGGTAGTTGAGAGGCTAACAAATCTCGTGACGCTGCCGATCGGCGTTAACGTGCTGCGAAACGACGCCCACAGCGCGATCGCCATCGCCTCCTGCACAGGAGCTCAATTCATCCGCGTCAACGTCCTCAACGGCATCATGGCTACAGACCAAGGCTTAATTGAAGGCCAAGCTCACCAGCTACTGCGCTACCGCCGGGAATTGGGCAGCGATGTCAAAATATTAGCAGACGTGTTAGTCAAGCACGGGCGACCCCTAGGCAGCCCCAACTTGACCACAGCCGTCCAAGAGACGATCGGGCGAGCTTTAGCCGACGCCGTAATCCTTTCCGGCTGGACAACTGGTAGCCCTCCCAATCTCGAAGACTTAGAACTCGCCAGTGCAGCAGCGGCGGGAATTCCAGTTTTCATCGGCAGCGGCGCCTCGTGGGAAAACATTTCCACCCTCATGCAGGCCGCTGACGGCGTAATTGTATCGAGTTCCCTGAAACGAAACGGCCGCATCGAGCAGCCCATCGATCCGATCCGCGTCAGTCAGTTTGTAGAAGCCGCCCGTCGCAGCTTGTCCCAGAAAGAGCGCGAACAGGAAAACAGAGACGCTAATGGCTCAAGAGGGCCCACACCGGAACCGGGCAAACTCACAAGTAAAACGTAAAATGGGAAGGGGTAATGGGTAATCGGTAATCGGTAATGGGTAATCGGTAATAGCTGCAAACGAAGAGCTAACAGTGAAAAAAGCACACTTATCAATCACCAATTCCCAATTTCTTTGATTCACGACAGGGAACTCACGGATACATGGATAGATTTCTTTTCTCTGACTTCTGACTTATTCCCTCAACATCCATCCGTTAAATCCGTTAAAACCCTTACCTTGCTAGTTGCCCAAATTCCTTCTTCTTTCAACGTCCCAATTATCAATTACCAAATCAAAAAATGATTCGCCGACGTTCAACCCCTTGGATTCATCGCTGGTCTAGGACTCTGATGGCAGCGATCGCAGCCATAGGCGTCGTAGAAACGGCCTATCTCACGATCGCTAAATTTACGACTGGCTCGGTCCTTTGTCCCACCAGCGGCTGTGACAAAATTCTCAACAGTCCCTACGCTACAGTCTTTGGCACAGTGCCTTTAAGTTTGTTAGGCTGTCTGGCTTACCTGAGCATAGCAATCCTGGCATTGGCTCCCAAAGGCGTCAATCCCAACACCAATAAAGGACTGCACTCTCAACTAGAAAACAAAACTTGGCAAGCGCTATTTATCATCACCGCTGCGATGGTAATTTTCAGCAGCTATTTGATGTATTTGATGGCTTTTGAAATTCAGGAACTGTGCATTTACTGCATCACTTCTGCCTTATTTTCACTCTCGCTGTTTGTACTGGTGCTAGTCGGGCGCGAGTGGGAAGATATCGGACAGTTGGTGTTTACAGGCATTTTGGTGGCAATGGTGAGTTCGATCGGTGCCTTGGGACTTTATAACAGCGTCAACTCACCTGCTCCTACTGTCTCTACCCCCGGAATTGTACCCCCTGCCGTCACTACAACCTCCGGCCCGGCACAAATTGCTTTGGCCCGCCACCTCCGACAAATTGGCGCTAAAGAGTACGGCGCTTACTGGTGTCCCCACTGCCACGACCAAAAAATGCTATTCGGCAAAGAAGCAGCCAAAATAATTGATTATTTTGAATGCGATCCCAGGGGGCAAAATTCCCGCGCTGAAATTTGCAAAGCTGCTGCTGCGAATGTTAAAGGTTTCCCGACTTGGGAGATTAATGGTCAGTTTTATGCGGGGACACAATCTTTGGAGAAACTCGCTGATTTATCGGGTTACACCGGCCCCCGCAACTTTCAAAACTGACAGGAAAGTTGGAGATTATAGATGACAGATTTTAGATTGATTGGCCGGAAATATCCTGCTTTTTAACTTACTTTATCCTGGGCTCGTGCTGCGAAATCAATCTAAAATTTTGCATCTATAATAAATAAAAAAACAGTAAAAATTAGTGAGAAGAAAATTTTTTTAAACAAGTTGTGGGTTTCTAGTATTTAGATCCGTGAATTACTACTAAAACTTTTACATAAAAATGCAAGAAACCGGGTTTTTGCTTCCAGAATGATTGTTGAAATGACATATTTGGGTTGCGAAACCCGGTTTCTGCTCTTGCACCCCGATCGCACCGAAAAACCAAAAAATTGGATAATCTAAAATCTAAAATCGACTCGCCCGCACCGAAAAACCAAAAAATTGGATAATCTAAAATCTAAAATCTAAAATCTAAAATCGACTGAGCCGATCGCCCCGGAAATGTAAAAGCTATATCTAGTAGTAGCTGAGATGCTTACAGGGCTAGGCAAAAATCCCCAAAATATGCTAGAAACTATCAAAAAATGGGTTGATCGAGAACGCCGAGTATTGATTACTGCGAGTGCCGTTGCTAGTACGGTCATTGTAATGCGCTGGTTTGGATGTTTTCAGGTGTGGGAATGGGCTGCTTTCGACCAGTTTGTGCGCTGGCGGCCGGCCGAACTAATTGACTCGCGCATCGTCATTGTAGAAATTAACGAAGCTGACTTGCAAAAATACGGCTACCCAATTTCGGATGCTGTCTTGGCCCAATTGCTCCAAAAATTACACGCTGGCAAGCCGCGGGCGATCGGTCTTGACGTTTACCGAGATTTGCCAACTCAACCGGGTAACGCCGAATTGCTCAACACTTTTAAAAATATTCCCAACTTAATCGGCATTGAGTTGATGCCAGACGAAACCCGCTTCGGAGTTCGGCCACCTCCGGTACTTGACAAGCTCGATCGAATCGGTTTCAACAACGTTGTCATCGACGCTGACTCAAAAGTCCGGCGAACTTTGCTCTACGCTTGGCCTGGAGACGGCAAAACTCATAAAAGTTTCGCACTCAGACTGGCTTTGCTTTACCTTCAAAGCGAAGGAATTTCCCCTCAATCAGCAAAAGCCAATCCTAAATACTTGCAGTTAGGCAAGGGGGTTTTTCGGCTTTTTCAACCGAATGACGGTGCTTACGTTCGATCGGACAGCCGTGGGTATCAAATTTTGACCAACCTGCGCGGCCCGCGAGGCAGTTTTCGCACTGTATCGATGAGCGATGTGCTTTCGGGCAAAGTACCTGCTGATTTTGTACGATCGCGCGCTGTCTTGATCGGCTCAACTGCCCCCAGCCTCAGAGACTTTTACCAAAATGCTTACAGTTCCGGTTGGTTTGCTCCTCCCCAGCAAATAGCAGGAGTCGAGCTTCAGGCTCATTTCTTGAGCCAAATTTTGAGTGCAGCCATCGACGGGCGCGGGGGTATCAATGTCTGGCCAGAAGCTACCGAGTTGCTGTGGATTTTACTGTGGTCTTGGGCGGGAGCAAATGTGAGTTGGAATTTGCGATCGCTTGGTCGATCTGCTTATTGTTTATTAAGTATATGTCTCGGTCTGAGTGCCAGTTTATACTTAGCATTTTTAGTCGGTTGGTGGCTGCCCTTAATTCCTCCAATCCTCAGTCTTTGGGGTTCTGGTGCGGCAGTTGTGGGTTATCTGGCGCACTTGCAAGAAGAATTAAAACGGTCTAAAGAATTTTTACAATCACTAATCGATACAATTCCCGACCCGATTTTTGTCAAAGATCGAAATCACCGCTGCGTTGTTTTGAATCAGGCATATTGTCGGTTTATTGGCTATCCTTTAGAAATTTTAACCTGCCGCACAGATTACGATTTATTTCCCCAAGCCGAAGCCGAGATATTTTGGCAGCAAGACGAATTAGTATTGCAAACTCACCAGCCGCGAGAAAATGAAGAATATTTTACTGACGCTCACGGAATTACGCATCTGATTGCGACTAAAAGATCCCTGCATAAAGATGCGGCCGGCAATGTATTTTTAGTCGGAGCAATCAGAGATATTACCGAGCGCCAACTCCGCGCAAATGCCCTAGAACAAAAAAATGCTGAACTCAGCCACCAAGCTTATCACGATGCTCTCACCGGTTTGCCCAACCGCAAAATGTTTTACGAATGCTTGCATCGGTCTCTAGAAATAGCCTCCAGCACTCAGGAATTGGTAGCTTTACTGTTTTTAGATTTAGATGGATTTAAGTCAATCAACGACACTCTCGGACACAATGTAGGCGATTTGCTCTTAAAAACAGTTGCCAGTCGGCTCAAAAAATGCTTGCGCGGCAGCGATACTATCTCGCGGTTGGGTGGCGACGAGTTCACAGTCATTTTGCCCGCAATTCCAGGTCGCGAGGAAGCTGCGAAAGTAGCGGAAAAAATTTGCGACGCCATCATGCAGCCTTTTATTTTAGAAGAACATACAGTTTCTGTAACTACAAGTATTGGCATTAGTTTATATCCCATTGACGGTCAAGAGCCAGAGATTTTAGTCAAGAATGCCGATGTTGCGATGTATCGTGCTAAGGAACATGGGAAAAATCAATATCAATTTTGTTAATTAGGGCTTGCTGAATAATCGATCGCACATCAAGAATAAGAGCGATCGATATATTCAAGCTCGATTAAAGATAAGTTT